>DATJWU010000189.1:0-2232 GCA_035501055.1 Thermodesulfovibrionales bacterium | reverse complement strand
GAAGGACCCTTCGCTATCTCAGACGAAGCGGCTTCACAAAGGAAGAGACAGGCGTATATCTCCTCTTCGGCCTTCCCGGGCAAGAACTGGAGGAGGTGAAGGAGGGCGCCGAGTTCCTCATGGACCTTGATGTCCGCATCCATCTTGCGGAGTTTTCACCGATCAAGGGCACCGCCAGTTGGGCTGATCTGGTGCGGAAGGGCGTCATATCCGACGACCTCGACCCCCTGCTTACGAATAACAGCGTCTTCTCTTCTCTTTATTCTGACTATGACCCGGATGAAGTGGCGCGATTGAAGCTGAGAGTGAAGGAGTACAATGTCGGATAGAGCCAAGGGCAAAGGGCATAGTGCAAGGTTGAGCGTCGCCCCATGCCCTCTGCTCTTCGCTCTTGGCTGATTTGTCCGTTTTGACTCCCTTAAATAGTTTGTGATAGTATCACAGAACCCAAACGGTTTCATTGTCCCGCCGGAGTGGTGGAATTGGTAGACACAAGAGACTTAAAATCTCTCGGGTCTTCGACCCGTGCCGGTTCGAGTCCGGCCTTCGGCACCACGTGTCAATGACCCCGCCGTATTTCACAAGACTTGCAGAAAGCTGCGTCTCTGAAGAACGGGATGACCTTTGAAACGTCCTTGATTTATCGAGGAATTGCACGTAAAATAAGAACGGTAACGCACGTCACAGGGGCGGGATAACAGACCGCTTCACCCATTTCAAAGGGCATCGGAAAAGGATGGACTTAGAGCGCAGGATCAGAAAAGCGATATTCCCGGCCGCGGGGCTCGGCACACGGTTTCTGCCGGCCACGAAGGCATCGCCGAAAGAGATGCTGCCGATTGTCGACAAACCGATGATCCAGTATGCGGTCGAAGAGGCCATACGCAGCGGCATCGAAGAGGTCATTATCATCACCGGAAAGCATAAGCGGGCGATAGAAGACCACTTCGATTCCGCCTATGAACTCGAGGAGAAGCTCAAGGTGGACGGCAAGAGGAAGCTCCTCGAAGAGATAAACAAACTGAGTCATATCAGTTTCGCCTATATCCGCCAGAGGGTTGCCCTCGGGCTTGGTCATGCAATCCTCTGCGCGAAGCCATTCGTGAGAGATGAGCCCTTCGTGGTCATCCTGAGCGACGATGTCATCGACCCGGATTATCAGCTCCTGGAGGAGATGATAAAGGTGTATGAGGAAGTGGACTGCCCGGTAATCGCCATCGAAGAGGTGCCTGAGGCTGAAGTGTCGCGTTACGGCATTGTCGACGGCGTCTCGGAAGGAGATCTCTTCCGGATTACGAGTCTCGTAGAGAAGCCAAAGAGGGAAAAAGCGCCGTCAAATCTCGCGATCATCGGGCGCTACATTCTTACCCCCGACATATTCAGGATCCTCGAAAAACAGAAGGCAGGCGCCGGGGGCGAGATACAACTCACCGACGCGCTGAAGGAACTCCTGAAGAAACGCTCCCTTTACGGCTACCCGATAAAGAAGGGAAAACGGTATGACGCTGGGGACAAGGCCGGTTTTCTCAGGGCTACCGTCGATCTCGCGCTGAAGAACCCTGAGCTTTCCGGTTCTTTCGAGGCCTATATCCTGGAGGTGGCGGCACGACTTTCCCGGGACAAGAGAAGAGGAAAAAGCGCGCGGGCAAAAGTGCATAACCCTGCCGCGGAAAAGGCGTAACGCGATGTCTGTGAAGAGCGTGTTGTACGTGAATGTCCAGACCGCGGGCTACCAGCCTCTTGTGGATACGTATGAGGCCGGGGACTGCCTTGTATTCGAGATAGAAATCCCCGGGATAAACCCCGAAGAGGTGTTGATAAAGGTCCATAACGATGTGGTGATCGTCCAGGGCGTAAAAAGAGAAGTGCCCAGGTCCGGCAACCTGCGCTATCTCTGTATGGAAAGGAAATTCGCGGGTTTCAGGAGATTGCTGAAGATCCCTGTCCCGGTAAACGTATCCGAAGGCAGGGCTTTATACAGGGACGGAGTGATCACTCTGAGATTTCCGAAGATGAGAAGCAGGGTTCTCAAAATAGAGATTGAAAAATAAGCAAGGAGATTCCCGAAGGTCTCCGGGCCAGGGAATACAGGTGAAGGACATGGCTGAAATAGAACAGAAAGACGAGAAAGAAGTAGAAATACCCGACACGCTCCCCGTGTTGCCCGTGAGGGATATCGTCGTTTTTCCCTATATGATTCTGCCTCTTTTTGTCGGCAGGGAGATGTCGATA
>DATJWU010000188.1:0-2946 GCA_035501055.1 Thermodesulfovibrionales bacterium | reverse complement strand
GACGGAGAGAGTCTCAAACCGAATGAAGGGTTGTCCTAAAAGAAAAATCTGCGTTTCCTTCGAGCGGCCTTTGCAAGGTCTATTTTCATGTCGATGAGCGCATCGACCATCTCGGCCTGTTTCTTCTTCGTCTCTTCCAGCTGAAGCGATAGCGAGGAGATGGAACTGCTTAAGGTCCGGATCGACAGGGCGATGCCGTCGAGGGACTGCGTGAGCGACTCGAACCTCTCATCGGAAAGGACGGCGCCCGCAGGTATGGCAGGCCGCGACACGGGCGCAACCGCCTTGGGCGTTTCCCGTCGCTCTTCAGGCCAAATCTGTTCGACGGTCTCCTTTCGTTCCGCAGGAACTTCGCGCCTCTCTTCACTGGCTTCCGTCACGGGGATGGCGGCCATTGGCGGCGCTTCCACTTCCTCCGGCATCTTTGCCGGCTCCTGCGGAGCTTCAATCACCTGCGCAGGTGCCGTAACCGGTGCGGGGGGAAATTCCTCTCCAAGGTCGAGATCGCTCTTTTCCTTCACCTTGATCATGATGGGCTCTTCCTTTACGGTCGGGACGATATCCACCTTGTGCTTCTTGGATATGTCTTTCAGGAGCGTCTTTGTTATCGTGCGGAACGTGTCCTCTACTCCTTTGCCGTTTACCGCCTCGGCCTCAAGGTACTCGCAGCCTTTTTCGTTCAGGTCCTGGTTCAGTTCGGCGATGGTGAGGAGATCGGGAAGGTCACGCTTGTTGTACTGCAGGATCAGAGGGGTGTTCTCAGGGTCGATATTGTTCGAAAGCAGGTTCTCTTTCATGTTCGCGTAGCTTTCGATGTTCTCATCCTTCATCGCCCTCTGTGAATCAGCCACAAAAATGACCCCGTCCGCTCCTTTCAGCACGAGCTTTCTTGTTGCGTTATACCGTATCTGGCCGGGGACGGTATAGAGCTGGAAACGGATCGAGAAGTCCCGTATTTTGCCAACGTCAATGGGAAGGAAGTCGAAGAAAAGCGTCCTGTCGGCCTCTGTAGCGAGGGATATGAACTTGCCCCTCGATGAAGGGTCCAAAACGGAGTAGAGATACTGGAGGTTCGTCGTCTTGCCGCTCAGACCGGGGCCGTAGTAAACGACTTTGAGGGTAATCTCTTTTGTCGCGTAGTTGAAAAAAGCCACGCTATATTATAGCATAGACGCCGTTCCGGGTCTGGTTCTTCACCCGGTACATCGCCTCGTCGGCGAGGCGGAGGAGCTCTTCTTTCGTCTTGGCGCTTTCAGGATATGACGCGACTCCGAAACTCGCGGTGATCTTGATTTGACAGCCCTCCTTCTTCATGAAGACGTTCTGCTCCACTGACTTCCTTATCCTCTGCGCAACCCTGGAAGCGACTGCGGAAGGTGTCTGGGGGAGGACTATCACGAATTCGTCGCCACCGTACCGGGCCACGATATCGATGGAACGGAGGTTTTTCAGCAGAAGCTGTCCCACTTCGACGAGGAGCTTGCTTCCGGTGAGATGGCCGAACTCATCATTCACCTGTTTGAAATAATCGATGTCCATGAATATGAGTGAGACAGAGGTGCGGGAACGTTCGGAGCGCTGAAGCTCTACCTCGATCGTCCTGTTCAGATAGCGGCTGTTGAAAAGTTTCGTGAGATCGTCGGTGACGGAAAGTTCGGCCATCTTCTGGTAGAGCGAGGCAACCTTTATCGCCACGGCAGCGTAGTCGACTATCCGGGCAAGGAGCGCGAGGTCGTCCCTGGTAAAGGGTTTTCCCGTTGATGCACTCATGAGCTCAATGGCCCCGATCGTCTTTTCGTTGCTCTTTATCGGCACGCATACAAGAGAACTCGTCCCTGTGGTGGTCTTTCCGCTCCCTTTGCGGCGGCACCGCTCGTCCCTCGAAACATCGGGAACGATCGCGGCGATCCCTTCTCTGAGCACCCAGCCTGCGATCCCTTCCCCCGGCTTTATCCTGAGGTTCTCCTGTCCCTTTTTTCTGTCGTTCGTCCGCTTCAGCACCAAATCTCCCGTCTCCTCGTCGATGAGGAATACCGACCACGACGAGGCGCCCACCGCTTTCTTTATGCTCTTCATGATGAGCAGCAGCATCTCGTCCATCTCTATGTCGGAAGAAAGCACCCTGCCGATCTCCCCAGAGAGGCCGATCTCAAATTTTGCGATGGAGAGTTCCTCCCGCAGCCGGAGGATGTCAAGTCTGGTGCTTCTTTCCGACGCCAGGCGGCCCGCGAGGAAGGAGAGGGCTTTTTCATCGTGCGTATGGACAGGAAAAGTCAGGGGGTGTCGAAGCCATGGGCCGAAACCCCTGAAGGAATGATCGGACGAGACCACGAGTTTCGGAACCGTAAAGAATTTCTTTGAGAATTCCCTGAAATACTGTTCTTTGCATTGGGACTTCTCGACAATGACAAAGGCGACCCCGTCGTCCGATCTGGCGTGGACGTCGTTTATGGATTTGAGCTTCACGAGCCTGCCGTATTTCGTGAGAGAGGGGAAGTCCCTGCCGACGAGTTCCCGTCCTATGATGAATACGTCAGGCATTCACACCGCAGCACTTTTTGTACTTCTTGCCGCTCCCGCAGGGACAGGGTTCATTCCTCCCCACCTTTTTCCCCCTCGAGACCGGCTGGTTCCCCTCTGATCCTTCCCCCCGGTTATAGCGGACAGGTTGCCTCAGCAACGTCGGCTGCCGCTTTACGCCTTCTTCTTCCCTGACCTGGATCTTGAAGAGTCTGCCGAGGGTCTCGAGCGAGATCCGTTCCGTGAGTTCCGCGAACATATCGAAGGCCTCTTTCTTATACTCCGTGAGCGGGTCTCGCTGACCATAACCCCTGAGCCCGATGCCCTCTTTAAGGTGGTCCATGCCAAGCAGGTGGTCTTTCCACTGAGCGTCGAGGACCTGCAGGAACATGACCTTCTCGAGATAGCGCATCATCTCGTCGCCGA
>DATJWU010000187.1:0-7579 GCA_035501055.1 Thermodesulfovibrionales bacterium | reverse complement strand
GCCGGCGATGGCACAGCCTCCGCATAAGCGGCTTGTTCAAAAATAAGGGCCATCACATACATCACGAGCGGCAGTACGATGCTCGCCGCTGTGTATTGCACGCTCTTTCGAAAGATCATAGGTTCTGTAGTCCCTGCCTGTCTGACCCTGTTCCGGTCATTTCTTAACTCCCCAGAGCCTCGCCGTCTCCATCGCGAAGTCCTCGAAGCTTCGCGGTGCATGGCCGAGCAGCTTCGTCTGACTCTCTATCTCAGACCCGATAGCTCGAAGCCCCCTCTCCTGGAAAAACTCATACATGAGTCTGAAGTCGAAGACCATCCACGGCGGCAGAAACTGAAGAGACTGCTGCTCCCACGCATCCAGGTCGTTTCCCCCGTATACGACGGTCTTGCCGAGCGCACGGCTCCAGACCTCTGCGGTACTCTTCCCGGTATGCGCCTGCGGGCCGACAAGGCTGTAAGTACGTCCCTCGTGGCCGGGTGTCGTCAATGCGATGGCCGCGGCCTCGGCGATGTCCCGGACGTCGACCCGCGACAGCCCTCTATCGCCGATGGGTTGAGGGTAGATGTTGAACGTGAGCATGGCGTCCCTGAACCAGTAGTCATTCTGGCAGAAGTTATTCGGCCTGAGGATTGTGTAGGGAATCCCGGAGCTCTTCACGAGGGCCTCGAGGGGAAGTTTCGAGCCGAAATGCGGAAGATGGAGCGCCTGTTCCAGGTGGTGAACCGACATATAGGCGAGGCGCTTCACGCCGGCCATGCGCATGCCGTTCAAAGCCATGAGGCCTTCGTGTGTCTCGGTGGTGCTCACCGCAATCAGCAGAAATACGCCGTCTACTCCCTTGAAGACCGAGCGCACCGTGCGAGGGTCGAGAAGGTCGCCGACGACACCCTCAGCCCCTGCAGGCAGAGTCTTCGCCTTGTCCTCGCTGCGCGTAAGCACCCGGACCTCAGCCTTGCGCGCACGCAGTTCCCGCACGACCTCGGAACCCACCATCCCTGTACCACCTATCACGAGAATCTTCATGGCTTTATCCTCCCCGGAGTCAGACAGATTCTTACTGATAAGTATACATCGGTTTTCTTAAGCCTTCTATGCGACTGATACGTCGGTGAGCAGATGCTGCCTGTTCGTCCCGGTCAGAACCGTATTGTTCTCACCTCCCTACTCAGGTAGGGTTGTGTGCGCAGGTGCTTGGGACTACGCACACGGATGGACGGAGTTCGGCCGGGACGACCCGGAGTGGGTCGTCCCTCAGTGCATGACCCTCACGATGCCGACCTTGTTCCTGCCGCTGCATGCGATATAGACATCGCCTTTCGGCGTCGCGACCATATTGCGGACCACGCCGCCTCCCGAGGGAATGGGCCAGGACTGAAAGGCCCTGGTCCGGGGGTCGAAACGCACTATCGTATTCGGCTGCACGCCGGATTCCGCATACCACACCGCCCCGTCAGGTGTGACGGCGATACCATAGGGCGCGGAAGAAACTCCTCCCGGCGATGTCCATTCCTCGACCTTTCCTGATGAAGGGTCGAACCGCCCCAACCGTCCCTGTGCATAATCGGTATAGTAGATCATATCGTCCGCAGTAATCGCGAGCCTCCGCGGCCTCGCCCCTCTGGGCAGCGCATACTCAGTGATTTCCATGGAGTCAGGAGAGATCCTCGCAAGCTTGTTCGTTCCGAACTCGCAAAAGAAAGGGATCCCGCGGGAGTTCACCGCGATCCCGTAAGGGAGTGCATCGGGCGTGGGCGGCCGCTTGAGCGTGATCGTGCCTGAAAGAGGATCGAGCCTGCCGACAAAATTGCCTCCCTGCACGGTAAACCAGAGCACGCCCTTGTGGTCGAAGACCGGTGTGTGCGGGCCCCTGGCAGCCGGGTCGGGCATCGGATATTCCCGCACCTCACCGGTGCGGGGATTGAGTCTTCCGATGTAGGCCTTGAAATTCGCGGTGAACCAGATGTTACCGTCACGGTCCGCCACGAGCCCGTGAGGACCCGAGTCGGGCGTTTTCAGACGGTATTCCCTGATCGTTCCTGTCGCAGGATCGAGCCTGCCGAGTGTATTGGAGTGCATGCCCGTATACCAGAGTGAGCCGTCAGGCGCCACCGCGGGGTCGTGAGGAAAAGACTGAAGCATGGGCAGATCCCATTCTTCGATGCGCACCGTCTCCCCGGCGACGGCGGTCGGAATCGCGGACAAGACAAGGAGCAAAACGCCAAAACCCAGGAGCGGCACGCCGAAGTAATGCGCAATCGTTCTGTATCTCATCTCGATCATCCTCCTTCCGTTTCGCTATATCGCCTCGAGCACCGCGCCGCTCATCGAACCTTCGAGGGCCTGCACATAGGCGGCGGCGACCACCTCGACGGGCGTTCCTGTCGCGGGGTCCATATTGAATGCCCTGAGCGTATCTACCACCCAGTTGGGACTCACCACATTTATGCGAATGCCCCGGGTCATTTCGAGCGCCGCAGCCCGCGCGAAACCCTCGAGTGCCGAGTTCACAAGGCTGATCGCGGTTGAACCCTTCATCGGTGTGCGGCTTAAGATGCCGCTCGTGAGCGTGATCGAGCCCTTGTCGTTTACGTATTCAATGCCGACGCGTGCCACATTCACCTGTCCCATCAGCTTGTTGCCCAGACAGAGCGCGAAGTCTTCATCGGTGAGCGAAGTCATGGGGCCGAACCTGGCGAGCCCTGCCGCGCTGATCACGGCATCGGCCCGTCCCGTGGCTTCGAACATCCTCATGATCGATCTCTTGTCCGCAAGGTCGACCTTGATCGCCGATTTGCTGAAACTTACCGGAACCACCTCGTGGCGGCTGCCGAGCGCCTGCGCGATAGCACTGCCTATTGTTCCTGTTGCACCGATGAGTATGACTTTCATGACATGGTCCTCCCTGCTGATAATTTCACGGAGACAAAAATCTCCAGAACCGTCTCAATAAAGTATATCAGGTAAGGCGGATGAGAGAAGGGCGAGGCCGGTCCTGATGAAAAGCCTACAGAAGGCAGTGCATGAAGGCCTATCGCCATTCGCTTCCTGTCTCCGCGAAAACCTGTAGGACAAACAGCGGAAACCTTTCTGATGCGAACAGCCATGTACCAGGAAATCTTCCTTATTTTTCAAAGGATTCTCTATACAAATGAAACTCAAATCAGCCTTACAATGTCCCGGGAATCTTGGTAGAATGTGGTTATGGAAAACGACGATATCCTCTGCAAAGTGGTGGCTGCCGAAAAGGAGATCCGGCAGATGGTCGAAGACGAGGAGGCCAGGTCTCGTGAGCTCATCGAGCGGGCCCGGAAGGAAGCCGAGGAAGAGGTCGCACAGGAACAGGAAAGGCTGAAGGCGTCACTTGCGGTGGCGGTGGAGAAAGCGCGCAAAGATGCCGAAGAGAAAGCGACCGCGATAAAGGCCTCGGCCCGTGACAGGGCAGAGAGAATCGGACGCATACGCGATGAGCGACTGAGGGAGATCGTCATCGCCCATCTTGATTCCATCCTGCCCCTCCCTCCTCTGCGGAAGACGCCATGATCGCCAGAATGTCCAAGGTGGAACTCGTCGGTCCAAAGGGACTGCTGCAGGACGTAATCTCGCTGATGCAGGAGCTCGGCATTTTTCAGATCGAGCCCTTAGTCGAAGGGTATATCGAGAAGGGATACGAAGACAATGTGCGCTCCTTTCTCCTCGACGAAAAGGCGATGTCGGAACGTCTCTTCCTCGAAGACCTGGTGCTGAAACTCGAAACGCTCTTCTCCTTCATCCCCAAGATTCCGGTGAGGAAAAGTTATATCAACCCCCTTGCCATTCTCGAGAGCATCGCCAAAACGCTTGAACGCCACATCTCGGTCTGCCGGGAGATGTCGGAAAGAAGAGATACCCTGCTGAAAGAGAAAGCCGAACTCGACCGTTATTCCCTTCTTCTGGGTGCCCTGGCGAAGCTGCTCGAGAATGCGGACGAAACGCCAAGCCTCGATTTTATCGGCCTTACGATTAAAGAACCTGGCATGGTGCCCCAGGTCAGGGAACTCCTGTCGCGCATCACGGACTGGAAGTATGAATTTCTTGCCGAGCCCTCGGAAGACGGCACGGTTGTGGGGCTGATCACGATCGAAAAGGAGATGTCGGAGAAAGTGAAGAGGTCCCTCAGTGACGAACGCATCCCTGAACTCACCTTCCCTCCGTCCTTCGCCGCGCTCTCCTTCCCGCAAAAGACCGCATACATAGGAAAGAGGATCGCCGAAGTATCGGCAGAAGTCGAAGGGATCGGACGGGACATGGAGCGTTTTGCCGCCAGGTGGTCCCCGATTTATCAGAGGGTGAAGGAATGGGCCGATGACAGGCTTTCAGTCCTCAGAACGACCGCCTCTGTTTTTGAGACGAGGATGTGCTTTTTTGTGACGGGTTGGATGCCTTCCGAAGGCGTCGAAGGGCTCGGAAAGAAAATAGCCGATGCTTTTGCAGGAAAGGTGGCCCTCGAAGAGAAAGAGATCTATGAGGAAGATCTCGAGCGGGTGCCGATCGTCCTGAAGAACCCCGCATACTTCAAACCTTTTGAACTGCTCGTGAAGTTTCTTCCGCTGCCGCGCTATACCTCTATGGACCCCACGCCCTTCATCGGCATCTTCTTCCCTGTCTTCTTCGGAATGATTCTCGGCGACGCAGGCTACGGCATCCTTCTCGTGCTGCTCGCGGTCTTCCTCAAGAAGCGTTTCAGGGGAAGGAAAGAGTTTCGCCAGGCGGCGCAGATACTTCTCATCTCATCGCTCTATGCCATCTTTTTCGGCCTCCTCTACGGCGAGTTCTTCGGAGACCTCCCCCATCGGTTCTTCGGACTCAAACCTCTCTGTGTTGAGAGACGTGAGGCGGTCCTCCCGATGCTCTATTTCGCCCTTGCCGTCGGCGTGGTACATGTGCTGCTTGGATTCTTCCTCGGTTTCTTGTCGGCGCTGAAAAAGAAAACAAAGAAAGAGGCGCTCTTCAAACTGCTGAATATTCTCGTCATCCTTTGTATCCTTGGGGCGGTGGCGTCCCTTTTTGAGCCCTTCACCCGCCTGCTCACGAGGCCGCTTATCATCGCGATCCTCATCCTCACTCCCTTTCTCTTCTTCACCGGGGGAATACTGGCCCCCCTCGAACTGCTCAAGAGCATCGGCAATATCGTTTCCTATGCGAGGATCATGGCGATCGGACTCACCTCCGTGCTCCTTGCCTTTGTAGCGAACAACCTCGCCGGCATGATGGGCGATGTGGTGCTCGGGATCATTGTGGGCGGGCTCCTCCACGCCGTGAATATCGTCCTCGGGGTTTTCGCTCCCGCAATTCATTCCCTGAGGCTTCACTACGTTGAGTTTTTCAGCAAGTTCCTGGAACAGGGCGGCAGGAAATTTGAACCGCTGAGGAAAGAACAATGAACGGACTTTTTTGTTGGCCGGAGTAACAAATTTTTTAGAGGAGGAGAACTTATGGAAAAGGCATTGATAGCGATCGCCGCCGCACTTTCGATAGGGCTCACCGCCATCGCAACCGCCTGGGCCCAGTCGAGGATCGGCTCCGCCGGGGCCGGGACCATCGCCGAGAAACCCGAAATGAGCGGCACGGTGATTATCCTTCTCGCGATCCCGGAGACCATGGTGATCCTCGGTTTCGTGATCGCGACGATGATACTCCTGACCTTCAAGTGACATGGGCTACAAGGAACTCATCGGGGCCCTCCACGAGGAGGGAGAGGCAAAGATCAGGGCGATCCGGAAGGACACCGAAGAGGAGGCCGGGAAGATAAGGGAAGAGGCGTTCCGAAGGATACGTGAGATGAAGGAGGGTTACGAGAGGGCACTCTCCGGCATGCTCAATGAACGGACGAAAGATATCCTCCTCGATGCCGAAAGGGAGGCGAGGGCAGCCCTGCTTGGATCAGAAAAGGCGCTGTCTGAACGCCTCTACGCACTCTCTCTGCAAACTCTTCCCGTGCTCCGTGAGGGAACCTATGCAGAGATCTTCGACTCGCTGGCACAGGAGATTCCCGACTACGGCTGGCAGCAGATCAGGGTTGCCCCGGAAGACCGGGAGGCGGCACGGAAGCACTTTCCCGAGGGCGAGATCGTGCCGGACCCCTCGATCATCGGAGGGCTCGATGTGACAGACAGGGACGGCAGGGTCCGTGTGATCAACACCCTGGAGAAGCGGCTTGCAAACGCCTGGGAAGAGGTCTTGCCGGAACTGATAAGGGATATGTATGAACGATCCTAACTATAGAGGACTTCTCAGGGGGTCTGAAAAGAGCGGGTATCCGACCGATTATCTCCTGACAAGGATCAGGGGGAAGAGGGCGTCGCTCATCTCTGCATGGGACTGCCTGCTCGATGCGTCTTCTCCGCTGGAGTATCTCTCGTCCGGCAGGTTCGGGATCCCTGTCGGCGATAGAAGTGCGGACGGCGTCTGGAGACATCTCATGAAAGAGTTCGGATGGGTTCATGCACAGATGAACCGGACGCTTCGGGATGTCTTCCTTCCTTTCTTTCTCTATGGCGAACTGAGGACCATTTTCATTTGCCTCAGACAGACCCAGGGCAGGAAACCGGAAAAGATCGAAAGGCTCCTCTCTCTGAGCCTCCTCTCAGAGAGGATAAAGAAAGTCCTCAGGACCGGTGAGGATGTCAATGCCGTGCTGCGGGGGATCGAACCCTTCTTCGCGGGGCTGTCAGGACAATTTGTCGGTATGGAGACACTCTTCGATAAAGAGGGATTGCAGGCGGTCGAACAGCACCTGACAGACAGGTACCTCGAATACGTAGTTCGTTCAGGACCCCACCCGACCATAAAGGCTTTCTTCTCCGACATTATCGATGCGAGGAATGTGCTTTCTCTCTACAAATACCTGAGGCATGTCCCGAAGGCCCCTCCGCCCTTTATCCGGTGCGGCCGCCTGAGGGAAGAGAAGTTCACCGCGATCGCCGGGAAGAAGGATCTCTTCTCGATCGTTCCTTTGGTCCTTGAGCTTACGGGAACAACCCTGACCGTCCCCTCCGCCTCCGATGTGGAGAATGCCCTTTACAGAAAAATCAGCCGCAGCCTGCGGAAGACCGCGAGAGATCCTCTGGGTGTCGGCGTGGTGCTCGAATATCTCTGGAGGTGCTCCCTGCAGGCGATAAACCTGAGCATCCTCTTCCACGGTGCAGGCATGGAAAGGGAAGTACTTTCAGAGGAGTTGATACAGTGAAGAGGATCGTCTTTCTCACGGCGTCCGATGCGGAGTACGGCTTCGGCCTTGCGGGCATACCCCAGCAGAGCGTGGCGCAGGCGGAAAAGACGGAAGGGACGCTGAAGCAGGCGATGACGGAAGAGAACGGCCTCGTGGTCCTCGACGAGCGTCTGATGGACGGCATGACGGAAGAAGGGTTCCGGGACGTCGACAAGGGTTGGCAGGGGGTGCTCCTCGTTCTCCCCGCCCCGGAAAAACCGGGTGTCGTGATTGAAGATTATATCACGCGGCTGATGCGGAGGGCGATAGGGTATCACGTGAGGGTGCAGCTATGACAGGAAAGATCAAGGGAATATCAGGCCCTACGGT
>DATJWU010000186.1:0-5478 GCA_035501055.1 Thermodesulfovibrionales bacterium | reverse complement strand
CGGCACGGAATTCCTTACGAAGAAAGGCAAGATGCCTTCAAGGAAACGATGGATCGCCTACGGGAGCAAGACCAGAGGGAGCATAGCCATCGACGATGGCGCAGTGAGGGCGCTCGTGCACTGCGGGGGAAGCCTCCTGCCCTCCGGGATCATTTCGGTCAGCGGGAGCTTCGAAACGGGCGATGCGGTCTATTGTACCTACGCAAAGGGGAAGCGCGTCGCAAAGGGGCTTGCAAACTACGCCTCGGCGGAGATAGAAAAAATAAGAGGCAGGAAGACCTCGGAGATCGAAGAGATCCTCGGCTACCGCTATTCCGATGAGGTCATCCACCGGGACAACCTCGCGTTGTTATAGAGCCTGCGCCTCGCGGCCGCTGCGTCAGAGGATGGCGTCCGTTCCAGGGAGGAGTCCACATGTCAAGAATCACTTTTGCATTGACACCTCATCCGCCTTTTAGTCTTGAACTCACCGCCTGGGCCCTGCGACGAAGAGCTGTGAACGAAATCGACCTGTGGGACGGCAGGATTTATACGAGGATATTCATCATCGACGGCGATGCGCTGAAGGTTTCCGTATCACAGGCCGGCGACCCCAAAGACCCGAAGCTGAATGTCGTGGCAGCTGGCGAGACTTCGGATTCGCGTGCCGCAAAATCAAAGATATCTCTCATGCTGGGAAAGATGTTCTCCCTCAGCAAGGATCTCAGGGATTTCTATTCGTTGTCAGGGAGGGAGAGAAGACTGAAACCTCTCGCGCAGCGGTTTGCCGGAGTGAAGCCGCCCCGTTTTCCGACGGTCTTTGAGGCGCTCGCGAATGCCGTCTCATGCCAGCAGGTCTCGCTGGATCTGGGCATCATCCTTCTCAATCGTCTCTCCCGTTGTTACGGGGTCGCCTTCAGGGAAGGCGATGCCATTTTCCATGCATTTCCACGGCCCGAAGACCTTGCGGGGCTCTCGCCTGAAAACTTCAGGGAACTCGGATTCAGTCGAAACAAAGGGAGAGCGATCATTGAACTTTCCGAAAAGGTTCTCAGCGGAGAATTAGAGATCGAGAACCTTGAAAAGATGGCCGACAGTGACGTTGTTGAGTATCTTTCGCAGATCAGGGGTGTCGGCAGATGGACGGCAGAGTATGTACTTTTGAGAGGCCTTGGCAGGCTCAACGTGTTTCCGGGAGACGACGTAGGGGCGCAGAGAAACCTCCAGCACTTCATGGGCGTCGAGGAGAGACCAGACTACGAAAAAATAAAGAAGATCACTTCGCGGTGGCAACCCTATGCAGGCTTTGTCTATTTCCATTTTCTCCTCGACTCGCTGAAGACCAGGGGATATCTGCCGTGAAGAACTCGCGCATAAACAGAAAGCCCCTATATTTCGGCGTTTCTCAGTCCTGAAGGTGGAGATGCAGCTTCAGGACCTTGCGCGCCTCTTCGAAGATCTTTAAGCTGTCCTCGCTCGCGTAATCGCTGTAGGTAAAGAGGTGGGGCCGGTATTTGCCTTTCACATGCACCAGGCACAGTTCCGCGAATACACCTTTTCCGATGTAGAGCCTGTGGGAATAATTCTTGGTCGATGCAAGCACGACCTTCGAAAGGGTCATATACCCAGGATCGATGTTGACCGTTCTCCCGCCTTCCCTCGAAAGGCGTCCTTCAAGGTCGTTCGTGATGCACTTTATGTCGGGAAGCGCGAGGGGGTCGATCCTCTCCCTGAAAAAGATGAAGGACCTCGTAATCGGCCAGCCGAGTTCCTCGCGGTAATAATCAGAGACTTCCCATGCCGAAGGGGGGGGCTCCATCGCAATTTCTCCGAAAGTCTTTCTCAGCTCTTCACGGGCTTTTCTGAAATACTCCCTCTCGTGGTAGAGCATCCCGGCGAAGAGCATCGTAGGCTCCACCGGCGAAGACCGCTTCGTTCCGTCCGGGGAAGTGCGCAGCGGCTACTCCTGAAGGGGCGTGGCGACCGCAGAAACTGCCTGAGGGGAATTCCAGTCCGCAGGTCCGATCACCTTCTCCCTGAGGATTCCCTTCTTGTCGACTATGTACGTCTCCGGGACGCCGGTCACGCCGTATGCCACAGCCGACCTTCCTCCCTCATCAAGATAGACGGGGAACTCGTAGTTGCTTTCCTTCATCAACGCCCTGGCCTTCTCGTAGTCGTCGCGATAAAGGATCGTGACCAGGCGAAATTTCGGGTCGCCTTTGAAGCGGTCATAGAGCGCCTGCAGGGAAGACATCTCTTCCTTGCAGGGCTGACACCACGAGGCCCAGAAGTTGATGAATACGACAGAGCCCCTGAGTGCGGAGAGGGTATACGTCCTGCCCGCCGTGTCACGCAGAGAGAGTTCGGGCGCAGCATGTCCCACCGTGGTCCCCGCCTCAGGCGGCATTCCCGGTCTCTCCTCTTTCTTCATGCTCATGACCACCACGAACAGACCGACCAGAAAAAGCACCCCGAGAATGACCGCTTTGGTTTTCAATGCATCGCTCCTTCATTCATGACTTTGGCTTTCACGACTTTGGGCGGGGACAGTCCCCGGCCTTTGTTTTCAGATTCTTACGATACACGGAAAAGAAAAAAGAAGCAAGAAGGCGCGGGAGATCCCTGCATCAAAAAAAACGGGCCCGCGACGCACCGCGAACCCGCTCATTCTCTTTTCCTGCCTCAGGCCTCAGTTCACCGACACCAGGGCGGTGTCTTCGGCACCGACGAAGACAGGGGCATCCCCTTCGAGGCTGACCCTGATCCGCTGCGCACCCTTGAATTTCCCCTTGAGGAGATCCTCGGCAAGGGGATCTTCAATCACTTTCTGGATCGCCCGTCGCATGGGTCTCGCCCCGTACGTAGGCTGGTAGTGCTTGTTGATGATCCATTCCTTCACCGGCTGGTCAAGCTCAATAAACAGTTCCTGATCGATGAGCTGCTTGTTCAGCTCCTCTACCAGCAGGTCTATGATCGAAATGAGGTGCTCCTTCTCCAGGGGATG
Organism: Thermodesulfovibrionales bacterium; assembly: GCA_035501055.1. Lineage (GTDB taxonomy): Bacteria > Nitrospirota > Thermodesulfovibrionia > Thermodesulfovibrionales > UBA9159 > DATJWU01. Next base: position 2,492 of record DATJWU010000186.1, on the reverse strand, counting down.
GAACACCACAATCTCATCCACCCTGTTCAGGAATTCAGGGTTAAAGGTCTTCCTGAGCTCGTTCAGGACATTGTCCTTTATCTTCAGATACATGTCTCCCGAAGACGCTTTATGGAACCCGAGAGGGGTCGCCTTCTCAATTATCCGCGCACCCAGGTTCGAGGTCATGATGATCACGGTGTTCCTGAAGTCTACCTTCCTCCCGTAACTGTCGGTCAGCACGCCCTCGTCAAGGACCTGGAGGAGAATGTTGAATACATCAGGATGTGCCTTCTCTATTTCGTCGAAGAGCACGACCGCATAGGGTCTCTTCCGTATCTTCTCCGTCAGCTGGCCGCCCTCTTCATAGCCGACATAGCCGGGGGGCGCGCCCGTAAGCCTCGACACGTTGAAACGCTCCATGTACTCCGACATGTCGATCTTGATGAGCGCGTTCTCGTCGTCGAAGAGAAACTCCGCAAGCGCCTTTGCGAGTTCCGTCTTCCCGACCCCTGTCGGACCGAGGAAGAAGAAAGATCCGATCGGTTTCTTTCTGCTCTTCAACCCCGACCGTGAGCGCCGCACCGCCTTCGCTATCACCCTGATCGCCTCGTCCTGGGCTATGATCCTTGTATGAACCGCCTCTTCCATCCTGATGAGTTTCTCCGATTCCTTCTCTTCAAGCTTGAACAGAGGGACACCGGTCATCTTCGAGACCGTATAGGCAACGTCGTCAGTCGTGACGACCGGCACTTCCTTGTTGATGTTCTCCTTCCAGCGCTTCTGTGTCTGCTCGTACAGCCTCTTCAGTCTCTCTTCCTCGCTGCGAATGAACGTCGTCCGCTCGACATCGTGCAGTTTCACATAGAGGTTCTTTTCCCTTGAGAGCCTGAGAAGTTCCTGCTCCATGTCCTTCAGTTCGGAAGGGGGAGTAGACCTCTTCAGTTTGATCCGTGAGCCGGTCTCATCGATGACGTCGATCGCCTTGTCCGGCAGATAACGGTCGGTGATGTAACGGTCCGACAGCTTTACCGCCGAGACTATTGCGTCATCACTCATCTTTACCCGGTGGTGCGTCTCGTACCTCGACTTCAGTCCTTTCAGGATATCCATCGTCACCTCGGTTGTGGGCGACTGGACATAGATTGGCTGGAACCTCCGTTCCATGGCCTTGTCTTTTTCGATGTACTTCCTGTATTCATCGGGGGTGGTGGCGCCGATGCATTGAATCTCACCGCGGGAAAGGGCGGGTTTGAGCATGCTCGAGGCGTCCACGGAACCCTCCGCTGCTCCCGCTCCGATGAGCGTATGCAATTCATCGACAAAGAGGACCACGTTGTCCGATTGGGTGATCTCTTTCATGACTACCTTCAGTCTCTCCTCGAACTGCCCCCGGTATTTCGTGCCGGCGATGAGAGCGCCGAGGTCAAGGGAAACGATCCGTTTTCCGAGGAGATTATCCGGAACATCGCCCGTAACGATGTTCTGCGCGAGCCCCTCGACGATCGCGGTTTTGCCCACGCCGGGCTCGCCGATAATGACGGGATTGTTCTTGATTCTCCTTCCGAGTATCTGGAGAACCCTTTCGATTTCATCTTCCCTTCCTATCACCGGGTCGAGCTTCCCTGCCTTTGCGAGCTGGGTCAGGTCGCGGCCGAATTCATCGAGGGCAGGCGTGGCGCTCTTCTTTTCCTTCACCTGCGTCTGGGTCCTCAGCGAGAGGTTGATCGTCAACTGACGCGCTCCAAGGAGATTCGCGCCGAAGTTCCTCAGGATCTTGCCGGCGATCCCTTCCTCTTCCCGGACAAGACCGAGGAGGAGATGTTCGCTTCCGATATAGTTGTGGCCGAGAAGCCTCGCTTCTTCAACCGCCAGTTCAAGAACCTTCTTCGCACGGGGGGTGAAAGGGATGTCGCCAAAGGTGAGGATGTTGGTTCCTGCAGGGAGGTTTCTTTCTATCTCCATGTACAGGTCTTCTATCGAAAGACCCATTTTCTTGAGTATCGCGACGTGCAGACTGTCTTCTTCCCGCAGGAGAGCTAAAAGCAGGTGTTCTGTACCGAGGTAATCGTTCTGTCTCTTCTCGGCTTCTTCGCGCGCATAGATGATTACTTTTCTTCCTCTCTCGGTAAACTTCTCAAACATGGACACCTCCTGAAATCATCATACTGCTTTTCGGAAGTGATTGTCAACCGAGATTGGCGCGCTGCCGGAGGAGAAAAAAGGAACTATCAGGAAAGCAAAAGTTGCCGTTATGCCGTGAGTTATTTCCCGTCCTTCACCCTTCCTTCAGGACGCTTTCCCGGGATCTGAAACAACACGGGGTCCCTGCGGGTATCCGCAGAAAACAGCCCATTCTATCCCTCGGCGGAGTAGTTGATGAGATACTTTGCAGCCACCGCCTTCACCGCAGCGGGAGGCGTCTGACCCTGACGTACCGACCGCAGGGTATCCAGATCTGATTTCCACACCACGTCTCCCGGGGCAACGAGACACACGGCGCCCCGGGAATG
>DATJWU010000185.1:0-3765 GCA_035501055.1 Thermodesulfovibrionales bacterium | reverse complement strand
GACCTGCATCTCGTATATCTCGGGATAGGTGACGCCCAGGCGGCAGCCCCGGTGCCCGAGCATCGGGTTGAACTCATGGAGCGACTTGTTCTTCACGTTCAACTGCTCGAACGACACACCCATCTCATTGGCGAGGTCCATGAGTTCAGCGTCGGTATGGGGCAGAAACTCATGAAGCGGCGGATCAAGAAGCCTCACCGTTACCGGAAGACCGTTCATCGCCCTGAATATGCCGATGAAGTCGCCCTTCTGCATCGGAAGCAGCTTGGCCAACGCCCTTTTTCTCCCTTCAACGCTGTCGGAGAGGATCATCTCCCTGACCGACTTAATCCTGTCGGCTTCAAAAAACATGTGCTCTGTCCTGCAGAGGCCTATTCCCTCGGCCCCGAAGCCCCTCGCTACCGTCGCGTCATTCGGCGCATCCGCGTTGGTCCTGACCTTGAGAACCCTGAAGAGGTCGGCCCACTTCATCAGTTCCTTGTACCAGGGGTTATGTTCCGGGTCGGCGGGAAGGAGATCGAGTTTCCCTTCGTATACCCTTCCCTTCGTGCCGTTCAGGGTTATCCAGTCCCCTTCCCGGAGCACCCTGCCGTTCACCCTGACTTCCTTTTTCGGCGCATCAATATCGAGCGCGGAACAGCCCACAATGCAGCACTTTCCCCAGCCCCTCGCCACAAGCGCTGCGTGGCTCGTCATCCCTCCCTTTGCGGTCAGGATTGCCTGGGCAGCGTGCATTCCGTGTACGTCCTCGGGCGAGGTCTCGTTCCTGATGAGGATCACCTTCTCGCCCCTTTTGGCCGACGCCTCTGCTTCGTCGGCGGTAAATACAATCCTGCCCACCGCCCCTCCCGGCCCGGCCGGAAGTCCCTTTGCGAGTTCGATCGCCTTCTTCTCGGCATCCGGGGCCACACTGGGATGGAGGAGTTCATCGATCTGCTCCGGCTTCACACGCATGATGGCGGTATCTTTTGAAATGAGCCGTTCCTTGGACATCTCGACGGCCATACGAATTGCAGCCTGTCCGTTGCGCTTCCCGACCCTTGTCTGGAGCATCCAGAGCCTTCCGTCCTCGATCGTGAACTCTATGTCCTGCATGTCCCTGTAATGTTTCTCAAGCTTCTTTTCGATGGCGACCAGCTGCTTATAGACGTTCGGCATCGCCTCATCGAGCGTGGGCAGATGCATCGTGTCCTCCGTCCTCCCCGCCCTGTTTACCGGATTGGGAGTCCTGATGCCGGCCACCACATCCTCTCCCTGGGCATTCGGCAGCCATTCGCCGAAAAACATGTTCTCGCCGGTTGCGGGATTGCGGGTAAAGGCGACTCCTGTCGCGGAATTGTCTCCGGTGTTTCCGAAGACCATCGTCTGAACATTCACCGCGGTCCCCCAGTCTTCCGGGATCTTCTCGATCCTGCGGTATGCAACGGCCCGTTTGCCCATCCATGACTGGAAGACCGCACCGATACCGCCCCATAACTGTTCCCACGGATCGTCGGGGAAGTCTTTCTTCAGGGTCTGCCTGATGATCACTTTGAATTCGTCACAGAGCACCTTCAGGTCGTTTACCGTCAGGTCTGTGTCACTGCGGTACCCTTTCTCCTTCTTGACCCTTTCGAGCGCATGTTCGAGTCTCTTCCGGATCCCCTCTTCATCATTCTCAGGATCAATACCGGCGGCCTTTTCCATAACCACATCGGAATACATCATCATCAGCCGGCGGTACGCGTCATAGACAAAGCGTTCATTCCCGGTCCGCTTGATAAGGCCGGGGATTGTCTTCGTGGTGAGGCCGACATTCAGTACCGTCTCCATCATACCCGGCATCGAACTGCGGGCGCCGGACCGTACGGAAACGAGAAGCGGGTTTCCGGAATCGCCGAAATTCCTGGCCATGATCTTCTCGACTTTCGCCATCGAGGTGCTGACCTGCTTCTTGAGTTCGGGAGGATATTTCCTGTTATTCTTATAATAAAGGGTGCAGACTTCCGTCGTGATGGTGAACCCGGGAGGGACGGGAATGCCCAGATTTGTCATCTCTGCAAGATTGGCTCCCTTGCCGCCGAGAAGGTTCTTCATGTCGGCCCTGCCGTCGGCCTTGCCGCTTCCAAAAAAATAGACGTACTTTCTTTCCCTCTTCGCCATTGAAACATCCTCCGGAAAATGATTATTAGTTTTTTTCAGGGAAAATAGTGTAACCTACCTATCAGGAAAAATTCAAGTTTTTTCGCATGAATCAAGGCTCATTCGGGCGGGAAATATGGTAAGATTGTAGCGATGAAAGACCGCGTTTCCGTTCCATTCCGGAGGAGGTGCCATGGCAAAGACAACCCTTAAGGACTTTGTCTCCAAGAAGACTGAACACCGTAAGATCACCATGATCACCGCCTATGACTTTCCCTTCGCGCAGGTGGCTGAGGAGGCAGGCGTCGATGCGATCCTCGTGGGAGATTCGCTCGCCATGGTTGTCCAGGGCCTCGACAATACCCTTCCGGTTACCATGGATGAGATGCTCTATCACACGGCTATGGTCTCCCGGGCGGCGAAAAAGACCATGGTCATCGGAGACATGCCCTTCCTGTCCTATCAGGTGTCCGTTGAAGACGCCGTCCGCAATGCAGGGAGATTCCTGAAAGAGGCAGGGGCGTCGGCCGTAAAGATCGAGGGGGGGACCGAGGTCAGGGAACAAATTTTCGCGATGACCAGGGCCGACATCCCGGTCATGGCCCACCTGGGACTCACGCCCCAGGCGATTCACCGCATGGGCGGTCTCAAAGTGCAGGGGAAGAGCGAAGAAGCTGCCAGGAGATTGCTCGATGAAGCCCATATGGTAGAGGACGCGGGGGCCTTCTCGGTCATCCTTGAGGCGATCCCTATGGACCTCGCGGGGAAGATTACCGAAGAACTTTCCATCCCGACAATCGGCATCGGGGCCGGCCCTTACTGCGACGGCCAGGTGCTGGTCATACACGACGTCCTCGGCCTTTTTGACCGCTTTGTCCCCAAATTTGTAAAGCGCTATGCCCATCTGAAAGAAGAGGCCCTGAAGGCGGTCCGCGCTTACAGGGACGAAGTCGAGAAGGGCCTTTTTCCTTCCGACGAGCAGAGCTTCAAATAGCCTGCCCTTAACCGGATTTGGCAAGGAACTTGCATACCTGCGCTCCAAAAAAGAATTGTAATGACGAAAGAATTTCTGGTATAGTGGAACGTCCTTTTATGGAAGAGAGCGAAATAAAATCACTGCTGGAGGCTTTATTGTTTTTGTCCGGAGAGCCCGTCACCGCAGCATCCTTTAAGGCTATTGCAGGGGTTGACGAACCCGAGGTCAAACGGCTCATGGACGACCTCATGAATGACTACAGGAACAGGGAGGGCGGCATTCTGATCACCGAGATCGCAAACGGGTATCAGATGGTGACCAACACCAGATATGCGCCATGGATCAAGAAGTTCAGGGGATCCCAGGCGTCCGCCAAACTCTCGATGCCTGCGCTTGAGACGCTTGCCATCATCGCCTACAAACAGCCGCTCATCAAGGCGGAGGTGGAGCAGATCAGGGGGGTGAGCTCTGATGGCGTGATCAAGACCCTCCTTGAACGAAGACTTATCAGGATCATGGGGAGAAAAGAGGCGCCGGGCAAACCGCTCCTTTACGGCACCACAAAGGAATTTCTCCAGCACTTCGGCTTGAAAGACCTTACCGAGCTTCCGACCCTCAAAGACTTTGCGAGGGAGGAAGCGTGATCATCAAGGGAGGTGCATGCGTGG
>DATJWU010000184.1:0-2715 GCA_035501055.1 Thermodesulfovibrionales bacterium | reverse complement strand
GCCGGCGCAGGGAAATATGTGAGACAGCAACTGGAACAGAGACTCAAGAAAGACCCTGATGTGAAAGAGTTCATGAAGAAGACCGGCATGTTTGCGCCCGGAGTGTACGAGATACCCGAGGTGCGCGAAGTCACTCCCGGTCATCTCGTCCGTTCAGGCGATTCCTCTGCCTATGACGTGAACTTCGGATACAAGACAGGGGCTGCGGCCGTATTCCTCCTTGTGAACGGAAAGACCGGCAATACGTTGGTGAACGTCGATGGCGATAAGGTCTACTTCATGCCGACGTCCGAGGTGATAAAGAGGAGAGAGGTCGATCTCCGGGAGATTGCCCTCTTCGAGAGTCTTGGAACCTGCTTCGGGAGGAAGCCTCAAAAATACAATTACGAATTCGTCGAGACAAAGGTGCCCATACAGAGACATCTCTAGGAGGATGATTCATAAACGCATGGCTCACGCGGCAAGGAAGAGCATGCTCTCTCATTCTCGGTCGTGCCGACCTGCGAGCTATTTTATCTGAAACACGTCGTGTGTTCCAGATAAAATAAAACCGCTCGCATACTCCTCCTTGCCTTTGTGTTACGGAACGTAGAGATAATGTGGGTTAAGAGTGTTCCCGGCGCGTTCAGCTGATCGCTCCATGTTATAATGGCTCAGGCTGCTCATGGATACGATCGAAAAGCTGAAGGTGCTGTCTGAGGATTCCCAGTATGACCTTGCCTGCGCCTGCGGCACCGGCAAGGATGATCGTCGAAGGAGAGGAACGGACGGCAAATGGCTCTACCCGGTCGCGCTGCCCCAGGGCGGCTACTCCGTCCTCCTGAAAACCCTTCTTTCCAACGCCTGTGTCAATGACTGCAAATACTGTCCGCTCCGCTCTGAAACGAATGTCCGGCGCTGCACGCTCCAGCCGGAAGAGGTGGCGCGCGTGTTCATGGAGTACCGGAGAAGGAAGAAGGTCTTCGGCCTCTTCCTCAGTTCCGCGGTCATCGGGAGTGCGGACCACACGATGGACAGGATCAACGCCGTCGCCCGTCTCCTTAGATACCGCCACGGTTTCAGGGGCTACATCCATCTGAAGATCATCCCCGGGGCGTCTGATGCCGCGATAGAGGATTCTCTCTCGCTGGCAAATGCGGTGTCACTCAACATCGAGACACCGGGGAAGAAACACTTCGAACTGCTTTCGCACAAGAAGGATTACGACCGGGACATCCTTCGTCCCTTGTCGCTCATGGGCAGGCTCACCGGCAAAGGCACCAGACATTCAAGGGTAAAATGCACGACGCAATTCATTGTCGGGGCCTCCCGCGAAACCGATGCGGAGATCATCGATTCGATGTACGATCTGTACGGCCCCATGAATTTCAAGCGCGTCTATTTTTCGGCATATCAGAAGGGCCTCGGCGATCCTGACATCCCCGGCGAAAGGCGGTTTCTCACCAACGGGAAATCCTTCCTCAGGGAGCACCGCCTCTATCAGGTTGATTTCCTCAGCCGGACCTATGGTTTTGGAAGAGATGATATCCTCTTCGACAATGACGGCAATCTCAGGCTGGACAAGGACCCCAAGGAAATATGGGCTGACCGCCATCCGGAATATTACCCGGTGAGGCTTAACTCCTCCGGGAAAGAGGCTTTGCTGAAGGTGCCGGGACTCGGTCCCGAAACGGTCCGCAGGATCCTGAAGATTCGGCGCGAGAGGAGGATCAACAGACTTGAGGATCTGGGACTGAAAGGGAAGCGGTTTGAAAAGGTGAAAAGCTACGTGATCTTTGAGTGAGACAGCCGCTAAAGAAGTTTCAGTTCCGCCGCGTACCTTCTGAACAGCGCGAGCCCTTTCTTGTGCTCTTCGCCAAAATCGTAGGAGATTCCCTGCCAGTAGGCGACGAACTCTTCTTCCGAGAGGAGGTTCTTTGCAGGGTAATTCTTTGCGATCGTCTTCAGGTTCTTCAATCCCTCTGTCTTCGCGAAATCCAGATCGACTCTGAACTGCCCGAAGGCATGTGGGTTGTTTATCCCGCAGTCCTTCCGCGCGATCCATAACGCGAACACAAAAGGGAGGCCTGTCGTCTTATACCAGATTTCGCCAAGGTCGTAGATATGGAGCTTCGGCCATCTGGGCGCCTCTCTCAGCGCGTCGTCGCCGATCAGGAGATAGGCGCTATGGGATTCTATCGCCTTCGAGAGAGGCTCGCCGGAAGGCTTTACCGGGCAGGTGAGGTCGAAAAATTTTCTCAGGACGATGTCAAGGAGCGCGACAGAGGTCTCCGACTGCGATGACGCGAGCACGGTACGCCCGTCAAGCGTCTCGATAGGTCTCCTGCTGAAAAGGAGGATGCTCCCCACAGGCCCGAAGGAGCTGATCGAGTGTCCGTCAAGAAGAGTGTACGTTTCCCCATGTCTGAGATACTCGACGGATGACGAGGGACTTATGTCGATCATCCCTTCCCTCAGGAGTTTGTTGAGGGCCGAGGGCACTCCTTCGACAAATTCATATGCTGCAGAACCCGCGGCCCTTTCAAGCATATGAAAGATCGGGAAGAGGTTTGCGTAGCGGATCCTGCCTATCTTGAGACGCTCTATTGCCAACGGTTCATCTCCTGTGTACGCGATTTTCACCGCGAATGCCTTCCCGTGAATGCGTGCCTCGGGAAGTTCCCCTGCATTATACCGTCTCGGTTTTCTGTTGTCAAAAATAGAGAGAACGTTTCT
>DATJWU010000183.1:0-2551 GCA_035501055.1 Thermodesulfovibrionales bacterium | reverse complement strand
GCCGAAATACGCATTGGCGGTGAAAAGGCACACTATCTCTCGACAGTCCTCCGATTCAGGGGAGGCGAAGAGTTGATTCTCTTTGACGGGCGTGGCGCTTCGTACAGGGCGAGGATCACCAGGATGACGAAGCGGGAGGTTCGCGCCGAAATTCTCGGTATTGCCCAGGCCGATGCCGAGTCACCCCTCGATATATGCCTGATCCAGGGACTGCTCAAAGGAGACAAAATGGACTTTGTCGTACAAAAAACGACCGAGCTTGGGGTAAAGGAAATTATTCCGGCAGTGACCGGGAGGAGCCAGTCCAGGGATACACGAAAGGTGCCGCGATGGAGGAAGATCGCCGAAGAAGCTTCACAGCAATGCGGAAGAACGACCGTCCCGCGCGTCCATGACACCCTCCTTTTTGAGGAGATATTCTCTCCTTCCGGCGTTCGTGCCCGCTGTCACGGCCTGCTCTTCTGGGAAGAAGAAGGAACCGGATTTCACAAAGCCCTTCAGGGCTTGAAAGCGTTGGGTCCGCTTTCGATCGCCATAGGGCCGGAAGGAGGCTTTACGCGGGAGGAAGCAACACGGGGGGAGTCAGCAGGACTTCTCGTCACCTCACTCGGGAAACGCATCCTCCGCGCAGAAACCGCTGCCATCGCGACAGCGGCGATTCTTCAGTTCTCTTTGGGAGATCTCGGATAGGGGTGCTGCCCGGGGGAAACGATGACCTTCGAAAAACTCGACTTCAGCCACAAAGATCTGCTCCGCGAAAGGTTCAAAAAGAGCAACGCGCCGCTCTCGGAATACAGCTTTGCGAATATCTACCTCTTCAGGGAAGTCCACCGTTATGAAATCCTCTTTGACCGGGAGGTCTTTATCAGGGGCATATCCTATGACGGCAGGAGCTACCTCATGCCGACAGTGAAGATCAACGACATCGACCGCGCTTACCTCAGGGAACTCATGGCGAGCGTCGATTTCCTCTTTCCTGTTCCCGAGGAATGGCTTCAGGGGTTTCAGAATGACGACTTCGAACTGACGTACCGCGAAGGGGATATGGATTACGTCTACACCGTAGAAAAGATGAGCACCCTCAGAGGCAGATATCTCCACAGAAAGAGAAACCTTCTCAAGCAGTTTGTTACGGAATACCGCCACGAGGCGATGCCCCTTACGACGGACCGCATCGCAGACGCACTCCTCATCCTCGAAGAATGGCATACCGAGACCGGCGCGGATGACAGCGAGACCGATTACCTTCCCTGCCTGGAGGCCCTGCAGATGTACGATGACCTCATGCTCTGCGGAGGGATTTATTACGCGGACGGAGAGCCCGCGGGTTTTGTCCTCGGCGAAGAACTGGACCGGGAAACCTTTGTGCTCCATTTCGCAAAGGCGCGGAAACGCTTTAAAGGCGTCTACCAGTACATGTTCAACCGCTTTGCACAAGTGTTGCCTCCTCAATACCGGTTCCTTAATCTCGAGCAGGACCTCGACAAGGATACCTTGCGACTTGCCAAGTCTTCTTATATGCCCGACTCGATGCTCAAGAAGATGCGCATCGGCCTGAAAAAGGACTGACTGCGCGGTCCCGTGCATATCCCATGAGCCGGAGATGATTCCCTATCCGAACATAAGCCCAGAAATCGTGCGAATAGGACCGCTTGCGGTGCGGTGGTACGGGGTGATGTACCTCCTCGGGTTTGGAGCGTCCTATTCCCTCGTGCGGCACCAGATCAGGAAGAAGAACATAAGAGTCGGCAGGGACTTCGTTGACTCCCTCTACTCGTACCTCATCCTCGGTCTTCTCCTCGGGGCACGGCTCGGCTATGTGCTTTTCTATGATTTTTCGACCTATCTCATCCATCCTCTGGAAGTCTTTGCCGTATGGCACGGCGGCATGTCCTTTCACGGTGGGTTCATCGGCAGCATCATCGCGGGCGTTCTCTTTTGCAGGAAAGCCGGGGTAGACTTTTGGCAGATGGCGGACCTCGTAATCGCGACCGCGCCGATTGGGCTCGGCCTCGGAAGGCTGGGTAATTTCATCAACGGAGAACTCTACGGCAGGGTCAGCAACGTACCGTGGGCGATGATCTTTCCCTCAGGAGGCCCCCTGCCGAGACACCCCTCTCAGCTTTATGAAATCTTTCTCGAAGGCATTGTGCTCTTCACGGTCCTGTGGCTTCTCAAGGACAGGGGCTACAGGACGGGCGTGCTCACGTCCCTCTTCATCATCTTCTACGGAACATTCAGATTCATCGTCGAATTCTTCAGGGAACCCGACGTGCAGCTTGGATTCATCCTTGGGCCCTTCACGATGGGACAGCTCCTCAGCAGCCTGATGGTCCTCGCCGGTGCCGCACTTCTTTATCTGCGTGTGCGAAGATGACCGCGAAGGGATCGCCGGCTTCTCCTCATAAGAAAGCCCGTCTCTATTTCCCCCGTTCGAGCGTGACGATGCTCCGCTGCATGCCCTTGTCGGGCCAGTTGGGCATGATCCTCCAGGGCGTGAGAATCGTGAGGCGGTTGTCTTCCACCTTGAAGAACCGTGTCTGTTCAGTGT
>DATJWU010000182.1:0-6961 GCA_035501055.1 Thermodesulfovibrionales bacterium | reverse complement strand
TCTCCGGAGGAACTCAGGGCCTATCTCGACGGCTTCAGGGAGACCTTCAAGGACCGGAGCAAGGGGCTGAGCAAGCTGAGTGTGCAGACAGGAACGAGCCACGGCGGCGTGGTGCTCCCTGACGGGACCCTCGCAAAGGTGAAGATAGATTTCGACACCCTCGCGAAGCTCTCCGAGATTGCGAGGAAGGAGTACGGGCTGTCGGGCGCGGTCCAGCACGGGGCGTCGACCCTCCCTGAAGAGGCCTTTGACATGTTCCCGAAGACAGGCACGTCGGAAGTGCACCTCGCCACAGGGTTCCAGAACATCATCTATGACAGCGTCCATCTCCCCGCGGCCTTCAGGGACGAAGTCTATGCGTTCATAAAGCAGGAGTACGCGAAAGAGTGGAAAGAAGGACAGACCGAGGAGCAGTTCATCTACAGTACCAGGAAAAAGGGTTTCGGCCCGGCAAAGAAGAAGTGGTGGGATCTGCCGGCAGAGGTGAGGACGCTCATCATGGGCGAGATCAAGGAGCGGTTTGGCCTCCTCTTTGACAAGCTGAAGGTGGCAAACACCTCGGGGATCGTGAAAAAGACGGTCGGTCCCGTGACTATCGCCAGGGAAATCCCGGAGCAGATAAAGAGAGAACTCTCCTGAGCGTGGACAAAGGCACGGGCAGAACACGCCGCAAAGAGTTGCATGGGTTCTAACCTGCCCGAAAGGAGAACCCTCGCGATCATTGTCGGCGGCGGTCCTGCGCCCGGCACCAACGGCGTCATCAGCGCGGCGACCATAGAAGCGGCCAATGAGGGGATGCACATCATCGGCCTTTCGGGCGGGTTCAAGAGCCTTTTCGAAGGTAAGAGGGACTGCGTGGTCCCTCTCGGCATCGATGACGTGTCCAGGATCCACTCGACGGGCGGCTCTATCCTCGGCACCTCGAGGGAATATCCCGATAAGGTGAAGGACAGGTTCCGGGTCCTCATGAAAACTCTGAAGTCCCTCAGGGTGCGCTCCCTCATCACCATCGGCGGAGACGGTACGGCATATATGGCGCGCTGGATAGGACAGGAGGCGAGAGGTTCCCTCTCTGTGGCCCATGTCCCGAAGACGATCGACAACGATCTCCTCCTTCCGGGCGGCATGCCTACCTTCGGATATGAGACGGCGCGGCACTATGGGGTCGCGCTGGTCAAGAACCTCATGGAAGACGCCAAAACGATGGAGCGATGGTACTTCGTCACCACGATGGGGAGAAGCGTGGGGCATCTTGCCCTCGGCATCGGCAAGGCTTCCGGCGCCACACTGACACTCATCCCCGAGGAGTTTGAGGAAGAGACGATCCGCTGCGGGAATGTGGCCGACATTATCGAGGGATCGGTCATCAAGCGGCTTGCGATGGGAAAGAGACATGGAGTGGTGGTGATGGCCGAAGGCATCGCCGACAAGCTCGATGCGGGAGAACTCGCGAAATACGAACATCTTGAGAAGGACGAAACAGGGAGGGTGAGGTTGTCGGAGATCCAGCTCGGGAGGATCGCCAAGGTATTGGTGAGGACGAGCCTCGCGAAGAGGGGAATCACGGTGACGATCGTCGACAAGAATATAGGGTACGAGCTCAGGGCTGCGGACCCGATTCCCTTCGACATCGAATATACGCGAAACCTCGGGTACGGCGCGGTAAAGTTCCTCTCGAGGGGCGGAAGCGATGCGATGATCACCTTTTGCGAGGGAAGACTCACCGCAGTGCCCTTTGCCGACATGTTCGACGTGGTCGCACAGCGAATGAAGGTGAGGAAGGTTGATATTCGTTCAGAGAACTACGAGGTCGGGCAGAAGTACATGATCCGGCTCGGCGCCGGGGACTTCACTCCGCAGAACCTCAAGGTCCTTTCAAAGGCCGCAAAGCTCCCGGCGGGGGATTTCATGAAGAGGTTCGGCACGGTCTGCCGATAGGCCCACATTCATCATAGTTCCGGCAATAGTCCCGGGACAAGCTCTGTGATACAATACACCTATGCCAACCATACACGTGGGATGCAGCGGCTTTTTCTACGACCACTGGAAAGGCTCCTTCTATCCCTCTGATCTTCCCCAAAGGCAGTGGTTTCAGTACTACTCGGAAAAATTCAGGACCGTTGAACTGAATGTGACCTTTCATAACCTCCCGGACAAAGAGACCTTCAACCGATGGTATACGGAATCCCCTCCCGGCTTTATCTTCTCGGTGAAAGGGAGCCGCTTTATCACTCACGTGAAGAAGCTGAAGGCCGCTGCCGAGCCGGTCGATGTTTTTTTCTCGAGGGCCGTCGCCTTGCGGGAAAAGCTGGGGGTCGTCCTCTGGCAATTGCCCGCGGTCCTCAAGGCAGATCCGGAGAGGCTCGCCGAGTTTATCGAACTCACGAAACCCTACGGCGTGAGGAACGCCTTCGAATTCAGAGAGGAGTCATGGATGTCAAAGAAAGTGACCACTCTCCTCGAAAAAGGAAAGGCAGCGTTCTGCATGGCCGATCATCCTGCGTTTCTCGACGATTTGCCGGCCACCTCCGATTTTGTCTACATAAGGCGCCACGGCGAACGCGGCAGCCATGCCTCATGTTACCGCGCGGAGCAGATAAAAGGCGATGCGCTGAGGATACGGAGGTACCTCAGGCAGGGCAAGGATGTCTTCATCTATTACAACAACGATGCCCTCGGGTGTGCTCCGAGAAATGCATTGGAACTGGCCGCGATGCTGAAGAAATGATAAATCAGGAGATCGCCCGCATTTTTGGCGAGATCGCGGACCTTCTCGAGATCAAGGGCGAAAATCTTTTCAGGATACGTGCATACCGAAGGGCTGCCCAGAACATAGACGGCCTTCCCGATGATGCCGCGAAGATGTCCGAAAAGGAGCTCCTCGAAATCCCCGGTATCGGACACGACCTCGCGGGAAAGATCCTGGAATACGCGGCGACTCACACCATCGGCGCATACGAAGAGCTGAAGAGGGAGGTGCCGCAAGGCCTTTCTCCTCTCCTCTCCGTGCCTGGCCTCGGCCCAAAGACCGCAAAACTTCTCCACGAAAAACTGAAGGTCGAAAACATCGAGGACCTGGAGCGTCTTGCGCGTGCGCATAAGCTGTCGGGCCTGCCGGGCATAAAGGAAAAGACCGAGGAACACATTCTGAGGGGAATCGAGATGCTGAAGAGGGGAAAGGAACGGCTGCCGATCGGCAGGGTCCTCCCCGTCGCAAATGACCTCATCGAGCAGCTGCGAAGCACGGCGCCGGTCCGACAGATCGTCGTCGCCGGGAGTCTCAGGCGCTGGAAGGAGACGATCAAAGACATCGATATCCTCGTTACGTCCCGCGAACCTCAGAAGGTCATGAATGTCTTTGTGCACCTTCCTCCGGTGAAAGAGGTCCTGATGCACGGCCCGACAAAATCGAGCGTCGTGGTGACCGAGGGGATCCAGGTCGATCTCAGGGTCGTGGAGGAGGAGTCTTTCGGAGCCGCCCTCGCGTACTTCACCGGAAGCAAGGAACACAACATCCGCCTCAGGGAGATGGCGGTGAGGGCAGGGCTGAAGATGAACGAATACGGGGTCTTCAGGGAATCGGACATGAAGAAACTCGGAGGGGAAAAAGAGGAGGATGTGTACCGTCTTCTCGGCCTCACCTTTATCCCTCCTGAACTGCGGGAGGATACGGGGGAGATCGAGGCCGCCATGGAGGGCAGCCTTCCCCGCCTCGTCACCCTCGAGGATATCAGGGGAGACCTCCACGTGCACACCAAACGGAGCGACGGCAGCCACACCACCGAGGAACTCGTCGCCGCCGCGCGGGAGAGGGGATACGAATACCTCGCGATCACCGACCATACCAAGGGGCTTGGGGTGGCGAAGGGACTCAATGAAGAGAGGATTCTCGAACAGATAAAGGAACTGAGGGCGATCAACCTCAGGCTGAAGGGATTCAGGGTGTTGAGCGGCGCAGAGGTCGACATCCGGAGCGACAACACCCTCGACCTGCCGGACGAGATTTTGAAACAGCTCGATGTGGTCATTGCCTCCGTCCACTCCGGGTTCCGGCAGTCGAAGGCACAGATCACGGGACGGCTCGTTGCCGCGATAAGAAATCCCTATGTGACCGGAATCGCCCATCCGACGGGGAGGCTTCTCGGAGAACGGGATGCCTACGAGGTTGACATGGAGAGCGTCTTGAGCGCGGCTAAAAAGACGGGAAAGGCGCTCGAGATCAACGCCTATCCCCTCAGGCTTGACATGAACGACGTGTATGCAAAGAAAGCCGGGGAGATGGGGATTCCCGTCATGATCAACACCGACACCCATATCATCAACCAGTTCGACTCCATGCTCTATGGGGTCGCAATCGGGAGAAGGGGATGGCTCCGGAAAGGGGACGTGCTGAATACACTTACGGGCAGGAATCTGCTACAATGGGTACAACAGCTGAAGACTTCATGAGACGGGGGATAGTGAAAGCAAGGGTTGTCGTATACGAGAGAGATGCGGAGACGATTGACTTCCTCCGTTCTTTTTTTACGAAACGGCGCGGTCTTCAGGCAGAGTTTGCAAACACTCCGGCCTCGCTCGCGAAGGCCTTTGCAGGCCACGATTGCAATTGCCTCTGTATTGTCCCGGCGGACGAACTCGGCAAAATTGCCATTCCCGAGGATGTCTCGGTCATCGCGACCATTCAGGGCAACAGCACGGACGGCATCCTGCACGCGCGAAAACACGGCGCCAATAATTACCTCATGAAGCCCCTTCTCAAGGAAGATCTCGACTTCAAGATCAAGGACATCGCCGGAAGACGGGAGATGCTGGAGCACCTCAGGAAAGACACGAGCAACCTCCGGGCGATCATCGATCTCACCTATCTCGTCACCTCGACCTTTAATCCCCAGGAGATACTCTACCTTATCGTGAAAAAGATCTCCGAGGTGATACCGGTGACGCGCTGCTCCATCATCCGCATCGACGACAACCGGCGTTTTGCCTCCGTCGTCTCGACCTTTGAAGATCCGAAACTGAGAAGCATGAGGCTCGATCTCAATAAATACCCGGAGATCAGGAAGGCGCTGACTTCGAAAAAACCGGTGGTGATTGATGACGTGACCGTCGACCCCCTGATGGAAAGAGTGAGGGACGTACTCTTCCCGCTCGGCATCCGTGCCATCGTAGTGGTCCCCATCGTGTTCCATGAGGAGGTTATCGGGACGCTCTTCCTCAGGACGTCGCGTGCGCAGTCGAGTTTTACGGAAGATGAAATCAGGCTCTGCGCTGCCATCGCCAACGTTTCCGCGAATGCCCTTCACAATGCCTTTCTCTTCGAGAGGATGGAGGATGAAAAGGCGAGGCTCGAAAAACTCGCGATCACCGATTTCCTCACGGGGGCCTTCAACATACGCTATTTCTACCACCGGCTTACAGAGGAATTCAGCAGGTCCCGGCGGTACGGTCTCCCCCTGAGCTGCCTCATGATCGATATCGACCACTTCAAGAAGATTAATGACAAATTCGGCCACCGTGTGGGAGACGGCGTCCTCAGGGAATTCGCCCAGTTCCTGCGGAAACATACGAGGAAGAGCGACGTCCTCGCACGGTACGGCGGGGAAGAATTCATCATGCTCCTTACGCAGACGTCGGCCGAGGGTGCGTATGCAAAGGCCGAAACCCTGCGGTCAACGATCAAGGGACACGATTTCAAAGGGTTGAAGGGAGGCAGCCTTACGATAAGCATCGGCATCGCCACGTCTCCCCACCCTCTCATAAAGAACGAAGACGGCCTTATCTCTTTTGCCGACAACGCCCTTTATGACGCGAAGCACTCGGGGAGAAACAGGGTGGCGGCGCACAAACCGTAATGGTCGGCGCACCGCACGGAACGAGTATCAACGCAGCCCGAATGATCCGCCTGCTCCCTGATCTCTCACGACGCGCTCCCTGCACGTGGTGAAAATATGGAAGTGATTACCTCTCATCTCAATGCCGATTTCGATTCCCTCGGCTCCATGGTTGCGGCAAAAAGGCTCTACCCGGAGGCACGGATTGTCTTTGCCGGTGCGCAGGAAAAGAAGGTGAGGGATTTCCTTGCCGTCTTTCATCCGATCGAGGTGTACCGTGTGAGGGACATCGATTTCCCCGAAGTCTCGCGGCTCATCATCGTTGATGCGAAGTCTGCCGACAGGATAGGGCCTTTCGCGGAACTGCTTTCAAGACCGGCGCGGCCTGATGTCCATATCTACGACCATCATCCGAAAGAAAAGAACGATGTCCGGGGTTCCCTGGAGGTGATCGAAGAGGTCGGCGCAACCGCGACAATCCTCACGGAGATGATGAAGGCAAAGAAGATCCCGATCACCCCTATGGAAGCCACGATGATCTGTCTCGGCATTTACGAGGAGACGGGAGCGCTCCTTTTCCCGTCGACCACGGAGAGAGACCTGCTTGCAGCTGCGTACCTCCTGAAGAGAGGCGCGAGCCTGAAGATCATTTCGAGCTTCCTCAGGACCGAACTCACCAAGGAGGAATTTGCCCTCCTGCGCGAGCTTGTCGAGTCCTCCGGGGAAATGGAAGTGGGGGGGATAAAGGTGAAGGTCGCCAAGGCCTCACGTGAGGATTATGTGGGGGATGCGGCGCACCTTGCCCACAGGATCATGGACATGGAGGAGATCGACGGCCTCATCATCCTCCTCAACATGCAGGGGAAGATCCTTCTCGTCGGAAGAAGCAGGGTGCCGGAACTCGACATGGCGGAAGTGATGAAGTCCTTCGGAGGGGGCGGCCACGCGGGCGCTGCATCGGCAACCGTAAAGGAGGCCTCACTCGAAATGGTGGAAGAGGAGGTGGTACGCGCCCTTTCCTCGGTCATCAGACAGTCGAAGAGCGCCAGGGACGTGATGACCGGTCACGTGATCTCCATAGCAGCCGGCGACTCCATAAAGGATGCAGAAGGGATGATGACGCGGTACGG
>DATJWU010000181.1:0-4143 GCA_035501055.1 Thermodesulfovibrionales bacterium | reverse complement strand
CGGCGGCTCGAATTCACTCTTCAGGATGTCCCGGCGCTTATCGGGAAACACGACAAGATTGCGATCCTCACCGACAGGACTTACAACCCTTCGGTGATCGCGAAGGAACTTGCAGACTTCGCCTCCCGGCAATCCTCGATCAGCACTCAGCAGTCAGTCAGGATGTTTGTCTGCGAAAGACTTGGCTATGCTGATGAGAAAATCACCGAGGGCACGCCCGAAGAGGTCTCGGCGATGACCTTCTCCGACCCCAATGTGGTCATCATACAGCGATCAGCAGTCAGCCTTCAGCAAAAAGGAAAAAAGAATACGGACACACTCGTACGCTTCGGCCTCCGGGAGGGAGAGATTGCCCACTCACGGGGTCTTATTACCAAGGACGAGATCAGGGCGGTAACCTTGCATAAACTGAGACTCCCGGAGAGAGGCGTTCTCTGGGATATCGGCGCGGGGTCAGGCTCGCTCTCCATCGAGGCGGCGCGGCTTTGTCCGGGACTGAGGGTTTTTGCGGTTGAAAAGGATGAGGAACAGCTACGCAACATCAGCGCGAATGTGGAGATATTCAATACCCGCACCATCGAGATCGTAAACGGTACAGCCCCTGCGGCGCTTCAGGCGCTGCCGGTTCCGGACAGGGTCTTCGTCGGCGGAAGCGGAGGAGGACTCCGGGAGATCGTGGACTTCATCGGCAGGACCATGCGGACGGGGATCGTCGTGGTAAACGCCACCACGATCGAGACCCTGGGTGAGGCGGTCGCTGCGCTCGAGACCAACCGCTTTGACCCGCAGGTCTCTGAGGTCTCGGTCTCGCGGTCAAAGACCATAGGCGATAAAAGACACCTGAGCGCCATAAACCCCGTATTCATCATAGCAGGAGAGAGGGCAGAGGAATGAAAGGAACCCTTTATGTAATAGGTGTCGGTCCAGGCGACCCGGAGCTGCTCACCCTCAAGGCAGCAAGGGTCCTCAGGGAGGTGCGCTGTATCTGTGTCCCGAAAGGCAGGGAGGAGGGGAGCAGTCTTGCCCTGTCGATCGTCGAAAGAGCCCTGGACCTCGACGGCAAAGAGATTGTCGAGGCGCACTTCCCGATGAAGAAGACAAAGACGCCCGACAGCGAACTCGATGCAAAATGGGACGCAACGGTTCGGGCGGTGCAGGAGAGGCTTCAGCGGGGCAGCGACGTTGCCTTCATCACCATCGGAGACCCCACGATCTACAGCACCTTTTTTTACCTCTATGACAGGCTCCTCGAAACCGACCCCGCTCTTCAGATCGAGATAATCCCCGGCGTGTCGTCGATCAATGCGTCGGCGGCCAGGGCGAAGGTCTCCCTCGGCCTCGCGGACGAAAAGATCGCGATACTCCCGGCCACCTACACGGACGACCTCAGGGAGGTTCTGGAGAAGTTCGATACCGTCGTCCTCATGAAGGTTCATAAGGTCTTTGACGAAGTCCGCGCAGTGCTTGACGGCATGGGACTGGCGGACAAGGCGGTCTACGTGTCGAGGGCGGGAATGGCCGATGAGCGGATATTCGGAGATATCCGGGAGGTTCGGGAAAGCGACCGAAATTATTTTTCGATGCTTATCGTGAGGAAATGAATAAGAACATTTCAAGAAGCTACAATGGCGGTCATTCAAAGGAGGTTTCCCATGCCTGAAGTCTATTTCGTCGGCGCAGGTCCCGGCGATCCTGAACTCATTACCCTCAAAGGAAGGAAGCTGCTCGACGGCGCCGATATCGTCATCTACGCGGGGAGCCTTGTCAATCCGGAACTCCTGAAAGGCATAAGGGCCGAGATCTTCGATTCTGCGGGAATGAACCTCGAGGAGATCATCAGAATAATGAGGACTGCCGCGGTAAAGGGCAAGACCGTCGTGCGGCTCCACACCGGCGACACCTCATTTTACAGCGCCATATCTGAGCAGATAGAGAGACTCCGATGCCTGGGCATCTCCTATGAGGTGGTGCCGGGCGTCTCCTCGGCGATGGCGGGCGCGGCGCTCCTCGGGCAGGAACTCACCATCCCCGAGGTCAGCCAGACGGTCATATTTACCAGGATGGAAGGGAGGACGCCCGTACCGGCTGCCGAGAGGCTCGGCGAGCTCGCCGGACACAGGGCCACAATGGTCGTGTTCCTGAGCGTCGGGATGATCGACAAAGTGAGGGAAGAACTGCTCCAGGGATATCCGGAGGACACCCCTGTCGTGGTTATCGAAAAGGCATCATGGCCCGCCCAAAAAGTGGTGAGGGGAAAACTCGGGGATCTCGCCGAACTCGTGAAAGAAGCGTCGATCAAAAAGACCGCACTCATCTACGTCGGAGAATCTCTGAGGGCATCGGAGACATCTTTGGGAAAGGAATCGAAGCTCTATGACAGGGACTTCACGCACGGATACAGGGAATAGCACGATCATATTTTATATAACCGCAAAGGGCCTGAATCTTGCGAGGCGGCTCAAGGAGCACTGGAGTGACGCGCGGGTAGTGAAGTACACCGCCGGCGTGGTGCCGGAACTCTGGAAAGAGAGCAGGAGTTTCATCTTTATCATGGCAACAGGGATCGTGGCGCGGACAATCGCTCCGCTGATAGAGGACAAGAAAACTGACCCTGCCGTGGTCGTGGTCGACGAGGCCGGCAGGTTTGCGATCAGCCTCCTGAGCGGCCACCTCGGCGGCGCGAATGCGCTTACCAGGGAAATAGCGTCTCTGCTGGGAGGAGAAGCGGTGATCACCACGGCGTCGGACCTTAATAATTTACCTTCCCTCGATCTCTGGGCAAAGGAAAACGGCCTCGTTATCGAAGACTGGACGCTCCTTCCCCGGGTCGCGACGAAGTTGCTCAACCGCGGGACATTGCGAATCTGCTGTGAAGAAGATGCGGGGATCGAAATGCCCCGGGAGTTCACGGAAGTGAGCACCGCAGGACAGGCTGACCTGCTGATCACCCACAGGGCCGCGATACCCTCTTCTCAAAAAGGAGCGCTCGTCATGAGACCGAAAAACCTTGTCGTCGGCATCGGCTGCAACCGCGGTACCGCGTCAAAGGAGATAGAGGACACCGTCAGAGACGTACTTGCACGGCACAACCTTTCCTTTTCTTCGGTCTCATCCCTTGCCACTATCGACATAAAGATGAACGAGCCCGGTCTCATGGCCTTTGCGGAAAAGAGCTCTCTCAAAATACAGGGCTTTACTCCTGACGAACTGAACACCGTCCCCGGCATCACCGTCTCAAAGGCGGCCCGGAAGGCGACGGGCGCGAATGCAGTGGCAGAGCCCGCTGCCCTCCTCGCTTCCGGGAACGATGTTTTGCTCGTTCCAAAGCAGAGATCCGGGAATGTCACGGTGGCGGTTGCGAAACGGCACTCTGCACCAGGCAATAAGCAATCGGCAATCGGCCGTCAGCGGTCGGCGGTCGATTCCGAAACTCAACATTCAACACTCGACACTCAACACGGTCGTCTATACATTGTCGGCACAGGTCCCGGAAATATCGAACATATAACGCCCTACGCACAGGAGGCGATAAGGAAATCAGAAGTCATTGTCGGCTACGGCACCTATCTCAGGCTCATCCCCGAACTGCTCGGGGGCAAAGAGGTCCACTCCACCGGCATGACAAAGGAGACCGAGAGGTGCCGCAAGGCGGTGGAGCTCGCGTTATCAGGCAGAACCGTGGCGGTGATCAGCGGCGGAGACCCGGGGATATACGCAATGGCAGGCCTCGTTTTCGAGTTGCTGAGAACGCACGATACCGGCGGTTCACCGCTTCCCGAAGTCGAGGTCGTTCCGGGCATCTCGGCCCTGAACGCCTGCGCCGCGAGGCTCGGCGCACCTCTCATGCACGACTTCGCCTGCATAAGCCTCTCGGACAGGCTGACACCCTGGGAATTGATCGTCAGGAGGCTCGATGCCGCGGCAATGGCCGATTTCGTAATCGTGCTCTACAACCCCAAAAGCATGGGAAGGCCCGATCATATCCGCGTCGCCCGCGACATCGTGCTCAAGCACAGGACACACGACACCGCCGTCGGCATCGTGAAAGGCGCGATGAGGGAGGAGGAGCAGGTGACCCTCACCACGCTGGAGAAGATGCTCGACTGCGACATCGATATGCAGACCACCGTCATCATCGGCAAT
>DATJWU010000180.1:0-11942 GCA_035501055.1 Thermodesulfovibrionales bacterium | reverse complement strand
CCTTTCTTCCTGTGAGGAGTTATCCTATAAGAGTGGTAAAGAGTGATGAAGAGGAGCACTTTGACTGACAAGAATGGATCGTTCACCGATTTCCCGCTCGGCATTGTCGACTATTCCGCCGTAGCACTTTTTGTCATAAATCCGGAGCACCGCGTCATATTCTGGAACAAGGCCTGTGAAGAACTCACCGGTGTAAGGGCAAGTGAAGTACTCGGTACGGATGAGCACTGGCAGGCCTTTTATGGAGAGGCCAGACCATGCCTCGCCGATATCGTCATCAACGGAGCGTATGACGAGGTGGCACGACACTACCGCAAGTACGGAAAATCCCCGCTGCTTGCAAACGGTCTCCATGCGGAAGGATGGTACGACAATCTCTCGGGCAAAAGGCGCTACATCATCTTCGACGCCGCCCCCGTCTATAACCCGGACGGAGCATTGATCGCGGCGATCGAAACCCTGCAGGATATAACTGACGACAGGCTTGCCGCAGATGACAAAGAATCAAAGATTGCCGAACTGCAGGACGCCCTCGCAAAAAGCACGACCCTGAAGGGCTTCCTCCACGTCTGCGCCTGGTGCAGAAATATCCATGACGAAAAGGGCCTATGGGTCCCGATCGAGGAGTTTCTTTCACGCCATTCCAGACTTAGCCATGGGATATGTCCCGATTGCATCAGGATAGTCTCGCCGGAACTCTACTCCACGTTGCAGGAAGAGGACGAGTAGCACCCCTTGAAGACTCCTTCCCCTCTTTTGCCGCCTCTTGTTGATCGAAACATTTTTCCTGTGCTAGACTAAATTGTCAGATCAAAGGACCGTGAGAACATTTTAAGTGCTGTGTGGTAATTTTCGCCTGTCCTCCGCAAAAAAGCGTTTCGGGATTGTGGCAGTTCTCGCCTTTGAAAAAGGGTTTGAAAAAAACCGGACAATAAGCTATAGTAATTAGCCCATAAGGTAGATTTATGAACAAGACACTCGACGGTATCATCACGAAGTACAGGGAAAAGCAAGGGAACGTCATATTCCTGCTCCAGGAGACGCAGGACGCCCTCGGGTATATCCCGCAGGACGCGATCGAGTATTTCTCTGAAGAACTCGAAATCGCCCCGAGCAAGTTCTACGGCGTCGTGACCTTCTATTCCCAGTTCCACCTGAAACCGAGGGGGAAAAACATCGTCTCTGTCTGCCTCGGTACCGCCTGCCACGTGAAAGGCGGGTCCAAGATCGCCGAGCGCGTCCTTAAAGACCTCGGCCTCTCGGCCGACGGAGAGACGACCGAGGACGGCAAATTCACCTTTGAGGTCGTCCGGTGTGTCGGCGCCTGCAGCATCGCCCCCGTCGTCCTTGTCAACAGCAGAGCCTACGCGGAGATGACCGCCGACGGCACCTCAAAGCTCGTCAAACAGATGAAGAAAGAGGAGTCCGGTGCAGCCCACTGAACAGACTGAAGAAAAGCAGAAAAAAGTAGTCGTCAGGGTCTGCATAGGCACCGGGGGACTCGCGGCCGGAGGCAAGGAGGTCATCGAGGCCTTCAAAAAGGCGATCAGCGATTTCTGCGTGGATATCGAACTCGATTTCACCTGCCACTACCAGAAGGTCGGCTGCCGCGGCTTCTGCGCACGAGACGTCCTCGTCGACGTCGTCGACGGCGATACAAGCGTGACCTATCAGGGCATAAAACCCGACATCGCAAAGCGCATCGTCGAGGAGCACCTGATAAAGAGTGAGCCCGTAAAGGAGTGGCTCATTGACGACAGCTACTACGCGTTCCACTCAAAGCAGCATAAGATCCTGCTGAAGGACTGCGGCTCCATAGACCCTGAAGACATCGAGGCATACATTGAGGTGGGAGGATACGAGGGTATAAAGAAAATCCTCGCAGGGATGTCTCCTGACGACGTGATCGCCGAGATAAAGGCCTCGGGGATCCGCGGAAGAGGCGGCGCTGGCTTCCCCACAGGGGTAAAGTGGGAAGCATGTCGCAAGGCGTCCGGAGAGGTGAAGTACATCGTCTGCAACGCCGACGAAGGCGACCCCGGAGCGTTTATGGACAGATCGATCATCGAGGGCAACCCCCATTCCGTCATGGAAGGCATGATGATCGCCGCCTATGCGATCGGTGCGAGCCTCGGCTATGTGTACATCAGGGCGGAATATCCTGCCGCGGTCGACCGGTTGAAGCTTGCGATGGCCCAGGCCCACGAAAGGGGCTATCTCGGGAAGAACCTCTTCGGCTCTGATTTCAGCTTCGACCTCAGGGTAAAGCTCGGCGCAGGCGCCTTTGTCTGCGGCGAAGAAACCGCCCTTATCGCCTCTCTCGAAGGAGAGCGGGGAATGCCGAGGGCGAAGCCGCCGTTCCCGGTGCATAAAGGGCTCTGGGGCAAGCCGACGGTCATCAACAACGTCGAGACCCTCTCGAACATACCCTATATCGTCCGCAACGGCGCTGCCTGGTACGCTTCTATCGGCACGGAGAAGAGCAAGGGCACCAAAGTCTTTGCGCTTACCGGCAAGGTAAAGAACACCGGACTCATAGAAGTCCCGATGGGCATACGCCTCGGCGAGATTATTTACGATATCGGCGGCGGCATCATCGGCGACAAGCAGTTCAAGGCGGTCCAGACCGGCGGCCCTTCCGGCGGCTGCATACCCGCATCGCTGCTCGACACGCCGGTGGACTACGAATCCCTCGGCCGCGTCGGCTCGATCATCGGCTCAGGCGGAATGGTCGTTCTTGACGAAACGGACTGCATGGTGAACATCGCAAAGTTCTTCCTCGAATTCACGCAGGCCGAATCCTGCGGCAAGTGCGTGCCCTGCAGGATAGGCACCAAGAGACTCCTCGAAATTCTCGACAGGATTACAAGAGGTCTCGGCACCGAAGGTGATCTCGCGCTCCTCGAGACGCTCTGTGCCGATGTCAAGGCGACGTCCCTCTGCGGCCTCGGCCAGACCGCCCCAAATCCGATACTCAGCACCATGAAATACTTCAGGGAAGAATACGAAGCCCATGTGCTGCAAAAGAAATGTCCTGCAAAGGTATGCAAGAACCTCTTGACCTACAGCATCGTTGCGGACTTCTGCAAGGGCTGCGGCGCCTGTTTCAAAGCCTGTCCTGCAGGAGCGATCACCGGTGAGAAAAAGAAACCCCACAGACTGAATTCGGACAAATGTATCAAGTGCGGCGCCTGTTTCGACGTTTGCAAATTCAGCGCCGTGGGCAGGGAGTAATCATGCCGAAGGTAACCATAGACGGAAAAACGAGAGAGGTCCCGGAAGGGACCACGGTCCTTGAAGCAGCGAGCATGATGGGCATCCGCATACCGACGCTTTGCCACCATCCAAAACTCACCCCTTTCGGCGGCTGCAGACTCTGCATCGTCGAGATCAAGGGGATTCCGAGGCCGGTGACCTCATGTACCACACCGGTCAATGACGGGATGGAGGTGACCACGTCGACCCCGAACATCGAGGGTCTGAGGAAGACCGTGCTCGAACTGATCCTCTCCGACCACCCGAACGACTGCATGGTCTGTGAAAAGGCAGGAGACTGCACCCTTCAGGATCTCGCCTATGCCTACGGCATAACAGAAAACCGGTTTTCCGGCGAACGCAGGGTCTACGCAAAGCGCGACGGAAACCCCTTCATCGAGAGAGACCTCGAAAAGTGCATCATGTGCGGCAGGTGCGTGAGGATATGCGACGAAGTCCAGGGCGTGAACGCCATCGACTATGGATACCGCGGGTTTAAATCAAAGATCTGTACCTCCTATGAAAAGGACCTCGACTGCGAGTTCTGCGGTCAGTGTGTCGCGGTCTGTCCCACGGGAGCACTCACGGGCAAACTCTGGTCCCGTAAGGGCAGACAGAGGGACGTGAAAGAGATCGATACGACCTGCGCGTACTGCGGCACGGGCTGCAATCTCACCCTCCATGTCAAGGACAATGAGATCATCAGGGTAAGCTCGAAGGAATTCAAGTGGAATGAGGGCTGGCTCTGCGTAAAGGGAAGGTTCGGCTACAGCTTCGTGAACGATCCGAACCGCCTGAAAAGACCGCTGCTAAGAATAGCTCCGAAGCATTCAGCACCCGGCGCTCAGCAGTCAGAACTGTTCAAAGAAGTCTCATGGGACGAGGCATACGACCACATCGCCGCGAAGCTCGGTGGGATAAAGGCGAAGTACGGCGCAGACTCACTCGCAGGGCTTTCTTCCGCGCGCTGTACGAACGAGGAGAACTACGCCTTCCAGAAATTCATCCGCGCAGGACTCGGGACGAACAACGTCGACCCCTGCGCACGTCTCTGACACTCCCCCACGGTGGCCGGTCTGGCCACGGTTTTCGGATCAGGGGCAATGACGAATTCGATCAGGGAGATCGAGGGGATGGAGGTCATCTTCATCATCGGCTCGAACACAAAGGAGTCGCACCCGGTCATCGCAAACCGCATGATCAAGGCATACCGCAAAAAAGCGAAGATCATCGTTGCCGATCCGAGGAAGGTGCCGATGGTAAAGTTCGCCGAGGTGTTCCTGAAGATGAAACCCGGCTCCGACATCGCCCTCATCAACGGCATCGCCCATGTCATTCTGAAGGAAGGACTCCAGAACGATCAGTTCATATCGGAAAAAACAGAAGGCTTCGGAGAATGGAAGAAGTCGGTTGAGGAATTCACCCCTGAGCATGTCGAGAAGATCACGGGAGTGCCGAAAGAAGACGTCATTAAGGCGGCGAGGATGTACGGCAAGTCCCGCAAGGCAGGCATTTTCTACACCATGGGGATCACCCAGCATATCTGCGGCACCGACAACGTCAAGGCCATAGCCAACCTCGCGACGCTCACCGGCAACATCGGCAGGGAATCCACCGGCATCAACCCGTTGAGGGGGCAGAACAATGTGCAGGGCGCCTCTGACGCGGCCTGCCTGCCTGGCGTCTATCCGGGATACCAGAGGGTCGACCTTCCCGAAATTCAGGAAAAATTTGAGAAGGCATGGCAGAGCAAACTCTCACCCACCGTCGGTCTCACCGCCACGGAGATGATGAACGCCGCTGCCGACGGGAAGCTCAAGGCGATGTACATAATGGGAGAGAACCCCATCATCACGGACCCCAATATGCACCACACGATCAAGGCGCTCGAGGCCCTCGAATTCCTTGTGGTCCAGGATATATTCCTTACCGAAACCGCCAGACTGGCAGACGTCGTGCTTCCCGCGACATGCTTTGCGGAAAAGGACGGGACCTTCTCCAACACCGAGAGAAAGGTACAGAGGGTCAGAAAGGCGGTAGACCCCCCCAGAGAGGCGAAGAACGACCTTTCGATTATCATGGATGTATCGAAGCGCCTCGGATACCCCATGGAGTACCATGGTCCCGAAGAGGTATTGAAGGAGTTCGGCAGCCTGTGGCCTGCCCTGGCAGGGATCACCTACAGCCGCATCGAAAAGAACGGTATCCCTTGGCCCTGCCCTTCCCCGGACCATCCGGGAACGCCCTATCTCTACAAAGACGGCTTCCCGAAAGGCAAAGTTCCTTTTGTGCCGATCCGGTTCACGCCGCCCGCTGAGGTCACCAGCGAGGAATATCCTTTTATCCTCACGACAGGGAGAAACCTCTTCCAGTACCACTCCGGTTCGATGACAAGAAGAGTCAAACCGATAGAGGCCCATGCGGGCGAGGCCTACGTGGAACTCAATCCCGCCGACGGAAAGAAACTGAACATCAAAGAGGGTGATTCCGTAAAGATCAGGTCACGGCGCGGACAGATAGAAATCAGGGCGCGGATTACGAGGCGTGTCTCTGAAGGCACGGTCTTCATCCCGATGCATTACAGCGAAGCGGCCGCAAACGTGATCACGAACGACGCCCTCGATCCCGACGTGAAGATTCCCGAATTCAAGGTCTGCGCCGTCTCGGTCGAAAAATAAGAAAGACTTCTTCACCGCCGAGGACGCAGAGAGCGCGGAGTTAAGCCCTTTCAAGCAGGAAGCAAGAAACCTGAAAACGACAAATGTTTCTTGTTTCCATTTATGACGCAGGATCTTCTCGGCGTCCTCTGCGCTCTCTGCGGTGAAAGACGTCTCAGAGTATCTTGCCCCTCCGTGAAAAGAATTCGCTCAGGGCAACCCTGATGACCCCACCCCGCGACCACTTCTGCCCTGTCTCTTTCGAATACTCTTTCGCCACATCCTCAAGCGCGTCGAGGACTTCCTCTTCGAGGTATACGGATGTCTTCACCAATTTTTCCTGCTCTTCATTCATTGCCGCGCTCCTTGAATCAGTTCTTGTTCTTGTTCCGGCTTCGCCCACTTCGCCTCACCCGCCATATTCGTGTGCCGCACGGCAGCGCAAAGGGTGGAATGTTCCGTGGTCCTCATTCCTCCGCGCCGAGCGGAAGAGCGACCCTCATCATAGTTCCGGAACCCCCGGTCCCTTCCACGGCCACGTTCCCACCCCAGAAGCGGACGCGCTCGCTCACTCCCAGGATCCCGAATGATCGCGGTTTGGAGAGCTGCTCGTTCGTGATACCCTTTCCGTCGTCTGCGATTATCAGGACTATTTCTTCGTCTGTTTTTTCGAGCCTGACCGTCACCCTCGTCGCTTCCGCATGACGGACGACGTTTGTCAGGGCTTCCTGAAAGATCCTGAAGAGAGTCATGGTGCGCCCCCCGTCGATGACAATGTTCGGGGGGTCGATGAGAAGCTCGCACGTGATCCCGGTACGTTTCTGAAAGTCATGCGCCTGCCATTCAATTGAGGCGGAAAGACCGAGGTGATCGAGTATCGCGGGCCTCAGTTCCATCAGGATCCTTTTCACCGACTGGATAGTCGTATCGACGATCTCGGTCATCGTCCGTGTCTTCTCGAAGAGTTCCCTCCGGTCCCTGCACTTGTCACCAAGCCATGCGAGGTCCATTTTCAGTGCCGTCAGTATCTGCCCCAGTTCGTCGTGCAGCTCACGCGCAATGCGCTCCCTTTCGTCTTCCCGCACCGTCTCCAGGTGTGTAAAGAGATCCCTGAGCCGCTTGTGAGAGGCTCTTATTTCCTGTTCGGCCTCTCTGAGTTCGGACCGCTCTTTCACTTCCGCCAGGGCCCGGCGCACCGCGAGCACCAGCCTCGAGAGCTTATCTTTCAGGACATAATCGGTGGCCCCGCTCTTGAGCGCCTCGATTGCAAGTTCCTCGCCCATCTTCCCGGTGACGAAAATAAAAGGGACATCAGGGCATTGCACCCTTGCGATGTCAAGAGCGGAAAGGCCGTCAAAGCCCGGGAGAGAAAAATCGGCGAGGATTATGTCGACCTGACCCTCATGGATCGCGGCGGTAAAGCTGGCGAGCCCTTCGACCCGCAGGATGTCGCAGACGATGCCCTCTCTCACGAGCGTGGCTTTCACAAGCTCACCGTCCGCTGCGTCGTCTTCGAGATGCAGGACTCTCAGAGGGCGCGGCATGAGATGGCTCCCTGTCAAATCCGTCTGCCGCTACGCTGCGCGACCCGGGGGCGGCTCATTCACGACCGCCCAAAAGGCCCCGATGAGCCTGATAGCCTCGACGAACTGATGGAAATCAACAGGCTTCACCACATAGGCATTGGTTCCGAGCTCGTACCCTTCGACCATGTCCCTTTCTTCACGGGATGAGGTAAGGATCACGACCGGTACGAGTTTCAGGTTCTCGTCTCCCTTCATGCTCCGGAGGACTTCGAGCCCTCCCACCTTGGGAAGTTTGAGGTCGAGCAGCACCACCGCAGGGTTTCCGCCGGGCCGGCTCGCAAATTTTCCGCGACGAAACAGGTAATCGAGCGCCTCTTCACCGTCCTGTGCGATCACGACCTCATTGGCCAGATTGTATTCGGCAAGTCCCGAAAGGGTGAGTTCCACGTCATTGGGGTCGTCTTCGACCAGAAGAATCCTGTTCAGCTCTGCCATTCCTGTGCCTCCTTTGTGCCGGAAAGAGTAAAATAAAACGTGGCGCCCTGCCCCACGGTGCCTTCAGCCCAGATTCTTCCGCCGTGACGTGAGACAATGCGCTGCACATTCGCAAGCCCTATCCCGGTCCCTTCGAATTCGTCCTGACGGTGCAGGCGCTGGAATACGCCAAAGAGTTTGCCTGAATATTTCGCGTCAAAACCCACACCGTTGTCCCTGATAAAAAAAACATGCTCGTCCTGCACGCGCGTACAACCCATCTCGATTTCAGCACGAGTGCGGGTTCGGGTAAATTTTAGCGCATTGGAGAAGAGATTGACAAGCATGAGGCGAAGGAGCGCCGCGTCTCCCTTCACGTCCGGAAGCTCGCCTATGGTCCATGAAACCTCCCTTCCCTCCGCATCGTGCTGCACTTCTTCGACCGTTTCCCGTACAAGAGTCCCGAAATCAACGGCAGCCATATGCATTTCAGAGCGCCCGATCCGCGAGAAGGAGAGCAGGTCGTCGATGAGCCTGCCCATCTTCTTTGACGCCTCAGTAATAACCGTCACGTAACGGCGGCTCGTTTCATCCAGCCGGGACCATTCCTTCTTCCGGAGGAGTTCCATAAACCCTGCCATATGACGAAGGGGGGCGCGGAGATCGTGCGAGACGGAATAACTGAATCCCTCGAGCTCCTTGTTCGCCGCCTCGAGTTCAGCCGCCTTTTGCTTCAGCGCCGCGTTCGTCTCTGCCAGCGAGACCGTCATGCAGTCAAAGACCCGTGATAGTTGCCCAATCTCATCCTTCGCATCGGACCCTACCCTGCACTGCAGGTCGCCCTTCCCGATTATCTCCGCCCCTTCCTGTAAGGCTTTGATCGGGTCCGAAAGGGATTTTGCGATGAGCAGTGCTGCCACGATCCCCAGAACCATGATCGAGAGCGCGAGAGATATCGCCACCTTCTTCAAATGGGAGACCGGTGCGAATGCCTCCGAAGCCGCGATCTTCGTGACGAGTCCCCACCGTAAGGAGGGTATATACCGCCATGCAGCGAGTACCTCGACCCCGCTGTAGTCCATGGCGAGTCCGGAACCGCTTTCTCCAAGGACCGCCCTTTGCGCAGGAAATCCCGCCTTCCCGCTGAAAGGGACCCTTTTTTTCAGCGCGGCGTCAGGATCGCTGCGGATGGGGCTCAGGTACAGCACCGTGTCCCCGTCCCGTTTTGCGATCAGCTCCTCTCCGGTGTGGCCAAGTCCGGTCGTGTCACGAATGAGCACGTAAATCGGCTCCATATCTATTTCGATAATGATCTCTCCGATAAAATCGCCCATTAAATCCGTTGCAGGCGCCACTGCCATCATCTCAAAGCCCTTCTCCTTCACCGCACTTCTGAATATGTCCGTGAAATAGACTCTCTTTTTTCCCTCTTCGTACGCCCTCTTGTCGGTCATCAGCCCGCCAAGGTACCAGTCTTTCAGGCGGCTGTCGCTCACATAAAGCACCGTTCCGCCCGCGTTCGCAAGCATGATGTTTAAATACCCGTGGGCCTCCTGGACCTGTTTCATCTGATCGTCCAGTGCTTCCCAGGCCCTGATATATTCAGGGTGGTCTTTGTGAGCTGAATACCTGTCCAGTACGGGGAGGTTCTGCCTGATGTTGCGGAAACTGGTCGCACTCAGAATGTCGCTTGTCCGTTCCCTGAAAAAAAACTCGATCTTGTCCTTCTTCAGATCGGCGATTGTTTCGAGCTGGGCGATCCGGATTGCCTGGAACCCCCCTCTGGCCTTCATGAAAATGAACATCCCAAGGAGGACCATCGGGATGATACCGAAAGCGAGTAATGCGGCAAGGAGCTTTACCCTGATGGACATGAATCTCCTTTCATTCCTCTTTCGATCCCTCCCGCGGTATGACCTTCTTGTCCCCACTCTCATCCACGTTCACAAAGGTCACCGTCGTCGAAAAAATCTGTCTCGCGTTATCGGCACCAAGGGCCTCATTAAAGACATTCACCGCATATTGAACCGAGGTGTTCCCCCTGCCGAGCTTCTCGACGTTGAATTTCAGGATCGCACCCTCGCGGACGCTCTTCCGGAACTCTACGCGATCCATCCCGATGGTGGCGAACCGGCACCCCGGAAAGTCCAGTGTTGCGGCAATCCAGGCTATCTCATCGACCCATCGCAGGAGGTTGCCGCCGAAGAGGTAGCCGAAATGATTGAGATGTTCAGGGAGCACAAGTTTAAAGTTTTCCATCGCTCTCTTCGCTGTCTTCCGTCAACTGCCACTCCGCGTATCCGGTCTTTCTTTGTACGAACTTCTGTCCCCGCAGCACGACCCTCCCCTTTGTCGGATGGGTCTTCACGGTAACATAGGCCCTCACGAGGTTTGCGATAGTCGCTTCCTGAAAGACGACTTCCGTGCCGTCAGTGAGAAACAGGGTGATGCGCAGGTGCTGGTGACCTTCCGGCACTTCGGCGATCAGCTCCCGGACATCTTCGTTTCTTATGATCATCTTCCTCTCTGAGTCCTTTTCACTCTCGGGGATAACCCTTCTGTGTTCTGCACCATCGCAGACCTCCTGCCATCCTGAAGTATACCAAAAAAAGTCCACCGAACGGCACCGGCAATAGATTCCACAAGACACGCAAAATGTTTATACTAGGGAAGGAAAGGAGGCTGTGGCGCACGCGGTTATGCTCAGGATAGGCGATTTCACCGTCCCCTCCCCCATAATGCTTGCTCCCATGGCAGGAATAACCGACCTGCCTTTCCGTTTGATCGCCCGCTCCTTCGGCTGCGCCTTCGCCTTCGTCGAGATGATAAGCGCACGAGCGCTTGTGTATCAGTCGAAGAAGACCGAACAGATGCTTTCGACCGTCCCTGAAGACAGGCCGCTCGGGGTGCAGCTGCTCGGCAACGACCCTGAAGTGTTGAAGAAGGCCCTCGACAAGCTGCGGCGATACAGGTTCGACCTTATAGATTTTAACGCCGCCTGTCCTGCCAACAAGGTGACCGGCAAAGGAAAAGGCGCGGGCCTCCTGAAAGAGCCCTCGCGATTGAGGGACCTGCTGAAAGTAATCGTCGCCGATGCGGAGGTCCCGGTCACGGTAAAGATACGCGCCGGCTGGGACGATGCCACCGTGAATGCGCGGGAGGTGGCGCTTTATGCCCAGGACGCCGGAGTCCAGGGCCTGTTCATTCACGGAAGGACACGGGCGCAACGGTACAGCGGAAGGGTGGATTACGGAATAATACGGTCGGTGAAGGAAGCCGTTGCAATCCCTGTCATCGCGAGCGGAGATGCCTTTTCCCCCCTCCTCGTAAAGAAGATGTTCGACGAAACGGGTTGTGACGGCGTTGCCGTCGCAAGGGGTGCTCTCGGCAATCCGTGGATATTCCGGTCGATCCCCGAATTCCTCGAAAGCGGCCTGCCCCTGCAGGCGCCTGACCGCAGCGAAGTCGCCGACACGATGACGAGACATCTGGACTCCTGCATCGATATCTACGGAGAAAAGATCGGGACAATACTCTTCAGGAAATTGTTTGCCTGGTACACCAGGGGAATTACGGGCATGAAGCCCCTGAAGGACAAGGCGTTCCGCGCAGAGACGAGGGATCAGATGGTGAGGTCAATCGATGCGATACGGTAAGAAGGTAACCGGGTCGGGCACAACGGTGATTCAAGGCATGAACCTTTCGGGCTCAATGCAGCCTATTTCGGGGACTACGAGCTGAAGCGATCTTTGTTCCAGGCTTCGCCGCGAAAAATAAATCTATGCGACATGCCCGCGTGCAAGGACATGGCACTGTCAGCACGACACACGCCTTGGTGGCAAAAGTCAGGAGTCCACCAATCAGACAGTGTATGATTGCAAATTGATTCCATTCGGAAGTGAGACAATCTATAATTAGTTATCTGAGAAACCTTCCTTCCTGCAGTCAACATTGCCACTTTTTGGCGCAACCACAAGGTTACTTCTGGAACGTGATGGGCAGGGAGAACCCTGTCCCTAAAGACTTCGTG
>DATJWU010000179.1:0-6387 GCA_035501055.1 Thermodesulfovibrionales bacterium | reverse complement strand
GGAGCGCATGAGCGAAATAAACCGCACCGATCGGGAATACTGCTTCGGGAAAAGGTTCTCTGTTCGCAGAAATCAGCAGAATGCGCATTTCTTTTTTAGCGGCCGGAGGCGAGGAATCCAGTACCAACCGGGGCATCTTCCACCGAAGCAACAAGTCTTTTCATGACTGACCTCCTTCAGCATGCAATCATACAATAATGAGTAAGCGTTTCAATTCCACACGCCTGAACCCTATTATAGCACCTGATCGAACAGAGAAGACCATCATGCACCAAGGATACTGACGTCATATCAGCCGCGCCTTGCAATAACCGCTGACGGCGATATAATGTTTTTATAGGGTGGCGCGCATGCCCCTGGCCAGTGCATATTATTTCATTTTTGAAAGGAGCCTCCTGTGCAACAGAGATCCCACGCTTTGATTGGAGTATGTATCGGAGTTATTTTGGCGGTGACTGCCTGCGCGAGCAGCCAGCAACCCCAGGTCACTCTCGGCCAGGCGAAAGGTGAGGTTACATTAGAGATGAAGGCAAGCGATTTCAAGTTCGAGCCGAACAATATAAAGGCCCACAAAGGCGACTCGATCGTTTTTCGCATTGAAAACATTTCCGGCTCCGGCCACAACTTCACCATAACCGCCCCCGGGGGAAGTACGCTGCAGAGTGTCAGCCTTCCTTCCAAAGAAACGACAACGGTAAAAGTCCCTCTCACCGAGGCGGGGACCTATGGGTTTTATTGCGACAAACCCATGCATTCCGGTTTTGGCATGAAAGGCAGCATCGAGGTGGAACCATAGGCCTTATCGTAAATCGCCGCCTTTAGAATTCTTGTCTTCATGACACGCTTCGTGATGCGGAGCGCGTGATGGCCTGCCGGCTGCACGGGGTGCGATTCGACCTGCCTTCGTTGAGATTCCTTCCGACGGTGTTGTAAAGTATACCAATCATTCCCGAGATAATTCTCGCAGGGAAAAGAAGATAAAGGAAACGTTTCGAGGAAGCCCAAATGCCGCAAGGAAGAGCGTTCGTCAGCATAGTCATCATCGTTCTCGTATTCGCCCTCACGTCCTGTGCGCCGAAACAGGTCAAGCCGGCCCCTGTTGCCGCAAAGGTGGCGCTCGTCCTCGGAGCCGGGGCATCACGGGGTTTCGCCCACATCGGCGTCCTGAAGGTGCTGGAATCAAACAGGATCCCTGTCCACATGATCGTCGGCACGAGCGCCGGCAGCTTTGTCGGGAGCCTCTACGCGTACGGCTACAACGCCTTCCAGATCCAGAAGATGTCCTTTGATATCGAGAAGGGAGACATCATAGACCTGACCGTGCCTGACAACGGCTTCGTCAAGGGCGAGAAACTTGAAGACTACATCAACGGAATGCTGAAGAACACTCCCATCGAAAAACTGAGGATGCCCTTTTATGCCGTCGCAACAGACATACAAAACGGCAGGGAAGTCGTCTTCGCCAGAGGCAATACCGGGACCGCGGTCCGGGCGAGCTGTTCGATCCCCGGCATATTCAGGCCGGCAAAGATCGAGAACAGGCTCTATGTCGACGGCGGAGTGGCGAGTCCTGTGGCGGTCGATGCGGCAAAAAGGCTCGGCGCCGACGTGGTCATCGCAGTCGATATCTCCGCAGCCTCTGAGGGACCACCGCCCGAGGGCACCATCGATACCATCCTCCAGTCCATAAGCATCATGTACTCAAAACTTGCGTCGATGCAGCTTGCAAGGGCGGACGTGGTGATACATCCGAAGGTGGGATATATAGCCCCGGCGGACTTTTCAAGAAGACACGAGGCGGTGCTGGAGGGCGAGAAAGCCGCGCTGGAGATGCTCCCCAGGATCACGGCCCTCATCGCAAAACTGAAGCAGGAAGGAAGGCTGCAGTGACCGCCCGGAGAGAATCGGAATTCCTGAGCACCGCGATTGAAGCGGCGAGACGCGCTGCCGGGATCATCCTCGGAAATCTCGGCAGGATATCGCGCGACGACATCGGGGTCAAGCAGGCCGCTGACTTTGTGACCCGTGTTGACAGAGAATCGGAAGCGGTGATTATAGAAACAATACGGAAACGATTTCCCGACCACATCTTTCTCGCCGAGGAATCACTGAAAGAGAGCGGGACCGACGCACACCGGTGGATCATCGATCCCCTCGACGGGACGACAAACTTCATTCACGGATACCCCGTGTTTTCGGTCTCGATCGCCCTCGAATTCCGGGGGGAGATCATTGCGGGCGTGATTCTTGATCCGTCGAGGAATGAACTCTTCACCGGAGAAAAGGAACAGGGGGCCTTTCTGAACGGAGTGTCGATCCGCGTATCCGGGGTCCGCGATATGCAAGAGAGTCTCATCACCACAGGCTTTCCCTTTCGCAGAAAGGATTCCCTCGATTCCTATCTTGCACTCTTCAAGGGCGTCTTCCTCAGGGTGAGCGACCTGAGGAGGGCCGGCTCTGCGGCCCTGGACCTGGCCTGGCTCGCCTGCGGGAGATGCGAAGGATTCTTCGAAATCGGCCTCAGTCCCTGGGACATTGCCGCGGGGAGCCTCCTCATTCGGGAGGCAGGAGGCACGGTCACCGATTTCAGGGGCGGCCCGGAGTATCTGACGACAGGCAACATCGTTGCAGGCACCCCGTCCATTCATGGAGAACTCCTGAAGGAGGTCAGAGGAGTCTTCGAGAGGACTTGCTGAGAGATGAAGACCCGTCAAGGACCTCTATTTCTGTCTTAAGGAGTACGAAGAGCAAGGCGATGTCTCCCTCGCCCAATTCGATGTCATCTTCCTCAGAGCCTTCCATGAGGGAATCAAGGACATACTTCATGATGTGGGGCTGTGCAGCTGATCCGGCTTCGGCGACCGCATCAGCAATACTCCCCTCGCCCGAGCCTTCCAGGCCCTTCAGCAGACGCGCGTTTTTGTTATATTCGGCCATGAGCATCCGAGAGGTGATCCTCGGGATGGCGACCCCTGACCCCATGAACATCCGGTAGACAACAAAACCGAGATAGACGGCAAGTTCCTGTGCTTCCCGCCCGAGGTCCTCGCTGAATGTCATCAGAAAGGCCAAAAGGTCGGGCTGGTTCTTGCCCATCGCGCGCATTTCCCGGTCCGCCATGTCCGAACTGAGG
Source organism: Thermodesulfovibrionales bacterium (assembly GCA_035501055.1). Lineage (GTDB taxonomy): Bacteria > Nitrospirota > Thermodesulfovibrionia > Thermodesulfovibrionales > UBA9159 > DATJWU01. The sequence continues at coordinate 3,254 of DATJWU010000179.1, read as the reverse complement.
CCGGCGGTTTCCCGCCAGGTTTTCTCGACGAATTCTTCGGATAAGGGTTCCATAGTGTTCATGCGCTCTCCTTCATGCAAAAAGATCCGACATCCCTTTTCTGGGTACGGTTCGCGATCACTTCTTTGGAACGATACGATAGATCCGGTCATCACCCGGTCTCGGGGTGCCCCTGCCGTCCCTGTTGTTGGTGAGAAAATAGAGCGCTCCATCGGGTCCTTCAACCACATCACGCAGTCTGCCGTATCTGGCGTCTCCTGATTCTGTCGTGAACCATCTCTCTATCCCTATAACCCTTTCTCCGGCATCGTCAAGTCTTATCCTTATGAGGGCCTGACTCCTGAGGGTCGCGACAAAGAGATCGTTCCTGAGATGTCTCAGCAGATCTCCCCGGTAGAACGTCATGCCTGAGGGCGGCGTCGTGTCTTTCCAGACGATGAGAGGGTCGACATAAGCCTTCAGGCCGGGAGCGCCGATCACCTCCGGCCAGCCGTAGTTCCCTCCTTTCCCGATGAGGTTGATCTCGTCATGTGCAAAGTGGCCGTATTCGCCTGAAGGACCATGCTCCGATTCAAAGAGCTTGCCCGTCTTCGGATGCCACGCGAGGCCCTGCGGGTTTCTGTTGCCGTAGCAGTAGACAGGAGAGTCTTTGAAAGGGTTGTCGGCGGGGACGGCCCCTTCCGGTGTTATCCGCAGTATCTTTCCGCCGAGTGAGGTGACGTCCTGGGCAAGCGCGGCATGAAAGGTCTCGCCGGTGGTGATATAGAGCATCCCGTCAGGCCCGAAGGCCAGTCTTCCGCCGTCGTGCAGCCTGCCGCCGGGGATGCCGTCGATGATCACCTTGTCAAAGACCCCCTCGTCTCCCCCGTCCTTCAGCCGTATTACCCTGTTGTACAGTTCCTCTCCTCTTCTGTATGTATGCATTGCGTAGATAAACGGCTTCGCAGGAAAGTCGGGGTGGAGGGCGAGGCCCATCAGACCTCCTTCCCCCACCGCCGCAACCGCTATTACCGCATATGATTTTTCCGTGAGTTTTCCGTCCTTAAGAAGCCTGATCCTTCCCGGTCGTTCACTCACGAGGGCCCTTCCGTCTGGCAGGAACACAAGGGACCACGGGATTTCGAGGTCCCCGGTCCAGACGGTCACCGCAACATTATCTCCGTCCGGAAGAAAAGTGTCCTCCACCTTCTGGGGTTTCCCTCCGACAACCTGGGCGCAGGACGCGAGTGAGGCGAGGAAATGGAAGAGCAGTATCGTGATGAGCATCTTCTTCATCGTATCGGCGCTACTCCCCGAGGCTCCTTTCGTAAAGCTCATTCTTGCTCATCCCGTACTGTTCTGCGACCACCTTGACCGCTTCCTTCCTCCCCTTGCCCTTCTTCATCAGCGTCCTGACCTCTTCGAGCGCCTCATCAAAGGAGAGGGTCTCACTTCTTCTCCCTTCGACGAGGATCACATATTCGCCCGCGATGGTGGTTTCGGCGAGCATCCTGATGACGTCTGAGAGCTTTCCCCTCAGCGCCTCCTCGTGTATCTTTGTTATCTCCTTCACGAGCGCAGCCTTCCTCTCCCCGAATACCTCGTACATCTCTTCCACGGTATCGAGGATCCTGTGGGGCGCCTCATAAAAGATAAGCGTTCTCTTCTCTGTGCTTAAGTCCGTCAGCGCCTTGAGCCTCTGACTTCTTCTGGGAGGCAGAAAACCGATAAAGGAGAATTCCCGTATGGGGAGACCGGATATCGAGATTGCCGCAACAAGCGCGGACGGACCGGGCACCGGCACAATATCGATCCCCTCTTCGATCGCTCTTCCAATGAGCACGCTCCCGGGGTCGGAAATACCTGGGGTGCCCGCGTCGGAGATCAGGGCGATCGAGAGTCCTGAAAGGAGCTTGGCGAGGACCTCCTCGGACTTGACCTTTTCTTTCTCGCCCCAGTAGCTTATCAGGGGCTTTGCGATGCCATAATGGTTCAGCAGCCTTGAGGAATGCCTCGTATCCTCGGCGGCGATCTCGTCCACCTCTTTCAGGACTCTGAGGGCCCTGAGGGTTATATCCTCAAGGTTGCCTATCGGCGTCGAGACAATATAGAGTGTGCCGGCCATCGGATTCATGCAACGCGCATAGAAGAAGTTCTTCTTACTACTTACTTCTTACTATCCACGTTTCACCATTCACTGCTTCTTGAAGCTGCTTTTGAATTTGCTGAGCCACATGATATGGCTCCTCTCTTCATTAATGATCTCATCGACCATTTCCTTCTCCTTGACAGTCCCGCGGATCCCGTAGAAATAGAGAAGGGTCTCTTTCTCGAAGCCGAGGGCGAAGTTCACGGCATCTTCCACCGTCTCTACATGGTCCATCGAGGGGAGGGCCTTGTTCTTGCCGAGGAAAAACTCGGACTCCACGATGGCCCTGAGGTACTGCTCCGCCTCTTCCCAGTTCTCAGGCTCGTCGCTCGTCACGAGTGCGGCAAGTTCCCTGAAGGTCTTTTCGTGCCTCTGCTCCTTGAGCGCGAGGGTCGTAAAGAGCTTGTGCAGACCCTCATCCTTTTTGAACTGCTCTGCTATCGACGTGTAGAACTGATAGCCCAGTTTCTCGGTCTGCACCGCCTGGTCAATTACTTCGCCTATCGAAAACCTTTCCATGAATTCTCCTCCTAGAGATGTTCTCTTTCCTACTCGGCCTGATCGACTTTCAGCAGACTCCTCAGCCGCTTGTCCGCTTTCACGATTTCGTCTACGCTGTCGCCGGTCAGGTCCCAGGAATACTCACCCTTTGCGGTCCTGTGAAGTTTGATCTTTACCGGCTTATGGGGCTTCATCTGCTGTATCTCTGGCTGCTTTTTCAGCTGGATCTCATTCTTGTCCGCGGACAGGGAATTGCCTGAAAATAGAAGTATCGTCAAAACAACAAAAATAAAATGTTTCACTTTTTACTTTTCACCTTTCATTTTTTGCTTTCAGTAGCTCCTGTACCTGTTCGTGATCGGGAACCTCCGGTCCCTCCCGAAGGCCCTCGGCGTTATCTTGATGCCGGGAGGAGACTGTCTCCTCTTGTATTCGCTTCTGTCGACCATCCTTATCACCTTCTCCGTATTCACCTCTTCGCCGAGGGTGAGAATCTCCTCGAAGCTCCGGTCATCCTCAACGTATGCCTTGAGGATCGGATCGAGGAGGTCATAGGGCGGAAGAGAGTCGGTATCCTTCTGGCCGGGCCTGAGCTCGGCCGTAGGTTCTTTCCTGATCACCCGCT
>DATJWU010000178.1:0-6323 GCA_035501055.1 Thermodesulfovibrionales bacterium | reverse complement strand
GAGGAGGTCATGGACAAGAAAGAGGCTTGCCGCGAGGCATACATAAACCAGAATGAAGATCACCGGCTACTGTCGTCTCTTCGTGTAGGCGACCTTTTGCAGGGGAGGGGCAGCGCCGAGATAAGCCTTGATGCCCGATGCGATTGAAGCCGCGAGCATCGAACGGTACGAATCCTGGGAGAGCAGCCGCTCCTCATCCGGGTTGCTGATGAAGGAGACCTCGACAAGGATGGAGGGCATCTCAATTCCGAAGAGCACAAAAAAGAGCGCCCCTTTTACTCCATGGTTCACCGTCTTATGCATTCTCAGGACATCAGTGCAGAGGGCGTTCTGCACATAGTTTGCGAGGGCAACCGATTCCTCGTTGTTATGCTGCCTCCTGAGATCGCTTTTTATGATGTCCACCTCGTTATCTCTGCGGAATTTCTCCATCCGGTCTTTCATTGTCTTCACCGACACGTAGTTCTCCCGCGCCGCGACACTGATCGCCTCTTCCTGGTTCGTCCAGTTCAGCAGGTAGGTCTCTATGCCGTGCGCTCCGCGGTTGGGGCTTGCATTCGCATGGATCGATACAAAAAGGTCGGCATCCCTTTTCATCGCCATGGCGGTCCTCTCCGCCAACGGAATAAAGACGTCCGTCTCTCGCGTCAGCACGAGATCGAGATTCGGCTCGGCCCCCAGAAGTTCCTTCACCTTGAGTCCGATGTCGAGCACCACATCCTTTTCCTTCAACCCGTTCCTGCCGACAGCTCCGGAATCATGCCCGCCGTGTCCGGGATCGATGACGACCACCTTCTTTGGGAGTACCGCCTCTTCCTTGATCCTCTTGGCGTGTACATCTATGACGAGTTTCTTCGGATCATCGAGATAAAGCGCTTCGTATTTCTCCATCCTTTCAAGATCAAGGACAATACGTACCGTATCAGGATCATACTGCCCCGCCCTGACGGTTTTCAAAATGCCGTCGCCTACCGGCAATTTGGTGTTTATCTCTTTCGAGATCTTCGCATTCTTCAGGTCAAAATAGAGCCTGTCGGGGTTTGAAAGACGGTTCTTGACGAACTCAACAGGACTCGAAAGATCGATGACGATCCTCGTGTACCCCTGAGATGACCAATAACGGATATTCTTTACCGTAGCAGTCTCGGAGGCCTGAACCGCGGAAAGGAGGAAACAGGAGAGAATAAGACCGATCAATGCAGAAGGGCGGAAGAAATGTCTGTGCTTTGTCGCTGCGTCGTTACCCATCATACCGTCTGGACAGCGGTTATTTCGGGGATCTCCTTCTTGATATTCGACTCCACCCAGTTCTTCATGGTGAGACTTGACATGGAACATGTGCTGCACGCCCCTTTCAGCCTCACGTAGACCACGCTGCCCCGAATGTCCACGAGTTCTATATCCCCCCCCTCTGATTTGAGGCCGACCCGTATCTTCTCAAGTACCTCTTCAAGTTTTTCTCTTAACATATTGTCCATTTTTATTAATCATAATAGAATGCAAAGCATATTTCAAGCAAAAAACACTGTTTTAAGGATCTCCGAAAATCTGCGGTCTGTAATCTCTCTTATTCCCTTTTTCCATATCTTCAAATTGTAACGTCACATTTCCGTTTCCGGTTCAATCAGGCCTCATCGCCTCAAACCTCAGAGATTGCTTCTCGTATTTCTTCCGAAAGGGTATACTATGTGCAGCACGCAACGCCTGACATTCCCGGGACAACGGCACGCCAGGCTCAACGCGACACGCGACACCATCGGCGGAGGGAACGTATGGTCAAGGTAATGTTCTTGTGCATCGGCAACTCCTGCAGGAGTCAGATGGCTGAGGGATTCGCTCGCGCCATGGGGGCAGGGCTCATCGCCCCTCACAGTGCGGGCCTGATTGCGGCAGGGGTCCATCCAAGGGCGATCACCGTGATGAAAGAGGTCGGCATCGATATCTCAGGGCAGCGGTCAAAGGAGTTTGATGAGGACACGCTTGCGTCGATGGACATGATCGTTACCCTGTGCGCGAACCTGGAGACATCGTGCCCCCCGACGCCTTCCGGGGTGCAGCGCCTTCATTGGCCTGTCAAGGACCCCGTCGGCACTGCGGGGACAGAGGAGGAGATCATGCGCGAATTCAGGAGAGCGAGGGACGAGATCAGAGAGAAGATTCAAAGGCTCATTCAGAGGCTGAGCCAAGGGGAGACGCGGTGACTTACGCTCCTCGGCCATGCCTCACGGTTCATTGACGCTCTGTGCGTTTTCTGGTAGTATCTAGTAATTTAATGGTAATGAAAAGATATCTCTTATTCTCCTTTCTCGCCCTTTTTTTCTTCACCGGTTCTGCTCATGCGCTCGATCTCGAGGGCGTGCAGCCTCTTGCGCCTTATGGTGTATTTTCAACGTTCAGCGCCGAGAGCCTTCCGAAGGGCAAGTTTGACGTTGCATTCCAATTTGAAAAGTGCCGCCATCCCGATTTTTACCGTTATACCGCCCAGTTCGGCTACGGTATTTCTGACTCGATAGAGTTCGGGATGACCGTTCCCCTCCATAACGAACCGCACAATACTGCCAGCTTTGAGGACATCGGCTTTGCACTGAAATACCGCTTTGTCGATGAAGGGAAATATGGTCCCTCCGTGGCCTTTATCCTCACCGCCACCGCTCCTGTGGGCAGCGACGAATTCAGCACGGAAGGGAGCGTCGGCGCCGGCATTGCGGTGACCAAGAAGGTCGGCCCTGTGCTCGGACATGTGAATGTCTTCTATTCCAAACCGTTCACAGACCGCTTTAATGACGACATCACCTTTGCGGGAGGTATCGACTTCTCAGCCACCCATGCCTTTAAGATTCTGGGTGAACTTTACGGAAAGAAAAGCTACTCCGGAAACGTTGACAGGCTTGAGGTTCGCGGGGGAGTCCGCTTCCTCACGACCGAAAACCTCTTCACGACCTTCGGCGTGGGATGGGACCTCAAGAACAGGACCCCTGAATACCGCCTGATGTTCTCGGTGAGCTACCTCTTCCCTTCGGAAAAAAAGAAGATCAAAGACATAGAGGAGATGGAGGATTAATGTTTGACCTCGGCATACAGGAACTCATTGTTATCTTCGTGGTCGCCCTTCTGGTCTTCGGGCCAAAACGGCTTCCCGAACTCGGGAGGAGCCTCGGCAAAGGCCTCGCGGAACTCAAGAAGGCTGTCCAGGACGTGAAGGAACAGATGCATACCGAACTGGAAGAGGAAAAAGGAGCCGCTTCCCCCGAGGCCCCGAAGCCTCTGCCGGAACCGGATGCCCGCGAGACCGGCGATAAGGCAAAGGAGCCACCGGAGAGTGATCGCGAAAAGACGGGAAAGGAAGACACCGCGGGATGACTGAAGACAGGATGCCTCTCACCGAGCACCTCTCAGAACTGAGGAAGAGACTCATCGTTTCCCTCTCAGCGCTCTTCGTAGGCTTCCTCGTCTGCTTCAATTTTTCCGAAGACCTCTTCAAGGCATTGCTCTTTCCGATGAAATTCGAGATCGGTTTTCGGATGACCTATCCCTTCGCCGCGCTCATCCCTTCTGAAATCAAGAATGCCTCACTTATCTTTACCGCTCCGGGAGAAGCGTTCTGGATGCATCTCAAGGTGTCACTCGTCGCGGGATTGATTCTTTCCCTTCCTCTCATCCTTTATCAATTCTGGAAATTCATATCGCCGGGCCTCCTCCAGAAGGAAAAGAAATACGTGGTACCCTTTGTGATCATCGCCTCTCTTCTTTTCCTTACCGGCGCATCCTTCTGTTTCCTCTTTGTGCTGCCCTTTGCGATGGGTTTCCTCCTCACCTACAAGACCGCGTCGATGACGCCGATGCTCTCGGTCGGTAACTACGTCGATTTCTGTCTCAAGTTCATCCTCGCCTTCGGGGCCGTGTTCGAACTCCCGGTCGTGATCGTCTTTCTCACCCGTGTCGGCATCGTCTCGCCGCAGACCCTTGCAAAGAACAGGAAATTTGCGATCCTCTTCGCATTCATCATCGCCGCCATCCTCACCCCGACTCCCGACGCCTTCAACCAGACCCTCATGGCGGTCCCGATAATTGTGCTTTACGAGGCCGGCATTCTCGTGTCCCGCCTTTTCGTCAGGAAAAAGGCGACCCATGCCTAATATACGCGGCAAGAGCATCCGTGCAATCGCCAGGGATATATCCGAGGGATATGTTACCGTGAACCCCCTGTTTCTGAAGCCCTTCGACGCCGAGGTCCTCAAGGAACTCTACCATGAAGTGATGCAGACCCAGGGAGAGATACGGGCGGACAAGTTTCCCTATAACGACGCCCAGGCTATCCGCTGGCGGAATTCCCGCCTGCAGAGGCTTTACTCCGCGGCGATGATCATCAGGAATTTTGCAAGGGACCGGAGGATCATCATTGTTTGACAGACATCTGAATCTGTGTTATTTTTTGTGATGGCCACGAGCGAAGAGATAAGGGTCGCAAAAGAGATTGTCCAGGCGCTCCTGAAGGCGCGGAAGACGATCAGGATGTACCCCGACAACAATCCTGTCTACAAAAAGACGCTCGACGAACTCCATGCCCGGTTCCTCGACTTCTTCTCCTCTGCGGACAGTCTCGACCTCAAAATAAAACAGAACGACCTTTTCTGGGGCTCCGAGCAGATTTATCATAGCGCCGAGAAGGAAGATAATCTCGCGCTTTTCTTTTTCAAGGACGGCCTGCGGGAACTGAGCTTCAAGAAAGAGCTTTCGGTGCAGGAATTACAGGAGTTTCTCAAGCTCATCGCCCTCGATTTCGACAGGGACGCCGTCGACGACGATGTGGTCACCCTCCTCTGGGAACGAGACTTTCAGGGCATCAAGTACGTCGCCGATGAGGCATTCCTCCTTGAAGATGATTCCTACGAGACCGAGGCGGTGGAGTCGGTAAAGAAGAACGCGCCTGAAAATGATGAGCTCCAGAAGGCGTATCTCGACGCGTTTCATGCGGAAGACGTGAAAGAAATATCCATCGTCAACCTCGCGGACAAGGACCTGCAGGCGCTCGTAGGTGAAATAGAAAAGGACTCGGAAAAGAAGATCGGGAAACTTACCGAAATTCTGTTTGAAATGCTCCTGCAGGCCGAAAACACGGCTGAACGGGAAGACATCTATCATTTCCTTTCCGACATCGTTGACTATTGTCTTGCGCAGGCGGACCTGAAGGCGGCATTGGACGTCATCAAGAAATCGCAGGATGTTGCGGGAAACCCGGAAAGCCAGGAGGAGTCAAAACGGCTGTCAAGGCGGCTCGTAAATTCTCTGAGCGCCTCTCCCTCCATTGCGAAGATCGGCGAGTTCCTCGATTCGACTGACGTGCTTGACGAAGAACTCCTCAGCGAGTATGTCTCCTTCCTCGAGAGAAGCGCTATCGCTCCCTTTATCACGATCCTCGGCGAGATGAAAAGTATTCATGGCAGAAAACACGCCATCAGCATCCTCGTCAATCTGGGGAAGAAAGATCTCGGGGCGCTCGCAAAGGGACTGCATGACGCCCGATGGTATGTGGTAAGGAACATTATTTATATCCTGCGCCAGATCGGAGACAAAAAGGCGGTGGAACATCTCCTGACTACCGCCCGGCACGCTGATGTGAGAGTCAGGAAGGAGTCGGTAAAGGCCCTCGGCGAACTCAAAAGCCCCCTCGCCCTCCAGACATTGCGGGACGCCCTCGACGATCCTGACAGCACGATACGGAGGGTTGCCGCCAAATCGCTCGGGTCGCTCGGTTCCGAGACTGCGAAGAGAATACTCGTCGCAAAGGTATCGGAAAAAAGTTTTCTGGGCAGGGAGTTTGAGGAAAAGCTGGAATTCTTCGAGGCGTTGTCATTGTGGAATGACGCCGAGCACGCCGCCCTCATGATAAAGATCGTCACCAAGAAGTCCCTTTTCAAGCGGGCCCGGCTGGACGAGAAGAGGGCCTGTGCGGCACATTGTCTCGGTCTGATGGGAAGCAGGGACGCCCTGTCCGCCTTATCCAGGCTGATGGATTCGGGGAATAAACTCCTCAGGGAATATGCGGGAGCGGCGATGAAGAGGATCGAACATGGCAGATAAGCTGACGGGCGACGCGCTGAGGGGCATAAAGGACATCATAAACCAACTCGCCGTCATCATCAGGACCGCCCAGATCCACGACCCCGGCAACGTCGCGGTCGTGACCGCCATCGACAGGCTCCTTGCTGCAGTAAATCCCCTGGTGAGCTCCGAGACGCTCTCGATAGAACTCGTCGGCGAATACTTCTATGCCAACGAGGGGAGGGTACGCTATTCGATGGAGTACCTCCTGAATTTCGATT
>DATJWU010000177.1:0-8900 GCA_035501055.1 Thermodesulfovibrionales bacterium | reverse complement strand
GTCCCGCAGCAGGGTCGGCACGCATCTGCCCGCGATCCCCTTACCCTCTGCATTTCCGGGCCGGGTAACAGTCTTCTTTTTCCTGAACCTCCCTCAAAGAAGAAAACAGATAGTCAGGATCCCGGCGACGAGTAAACTCCTTGAAAAAATAAGAAAAAAAACGTTATTATTAAATTTCGACAAAAGAGGAAGGGAGCCGAATGCCGGAGCGCACCTTCGGAGGACGGGGATGGATTATGAACAATCTGAAAAAATTCAGGGATGAAATCGACAGGATCGATGACCGCATACTCGGCCTTCTCAACAAGAGGGCAGCGGTAGTCCTCGATATCGGGCGGGTTAAACGGCGCGATGGGTCAAGCTTCTACTCCCCCCTTCGGGAGAGTGAGATTCTGCAGCGACTGACTGCGGCGAACAAGGGACCCTTTCCGAACGACGCCCTGCGGATACTCTTCCGGGAAATCCTCTCCGCATCCCTCTCCCTTGAAGAACCGCTGAAGGTCGCCTGTCTCGGCCCCCTCGCCACATACACCCACCTCGCGGCGACGCGGTACTTCGGCTCTTCCGCGGGCATTATCCCCGTTGAAGGCATCAAGGAGGTCTTCGAGGCAGTCTATTCCGGGCAGGCCGAGTACGGCGTGGTGCCGATAGAGAATTCGAACGAAGGTGTGGTGAGCTATACCCTAGACATGTTCATGGACTTTGAACTCACGATCATCGGCGAAGTCATGCTGAAGATCTCCCACAATCTTCTTTCGCGGAGCGGCGAGATGGCAAAGATACGGAGGATTTATTCCCATCCCCAGGCCACTGCCCAGTGCAGGAAATGGATCGAGAAGAACCTTCCGGGAATCCCCGTGCATGAGACGGTGAGCACCGCGAAGGCGGCGGAGATTGCGGTGAAGGAAGAGGATGCCGCGGCAATTGCGAGTGAACTTGCGGCCAAGATGTACGACCTCTGGTTTGTCGCTCACAGCATAGAGGACTTCAAGGACAACTATACCCGGTTTCTGGTCATCAGCAGGGAGCCGTCGAAGAGGACCGGCAGGGACAAGACGTCGATCATGTTTTCGACGAAGGACAAGCCGGGTGCCCTCTTCCATATCCTCGAACCCTTCAAGGCGGCGAGAATAAACCTCACGAAGATAGAGTCGAGGCCGTCGAAGAGAAAGGCCTGGGAATATATCTTTTTTGTTGATCTGGAGGGACATATGGACGACAAGAAGCTCAAGACGGCGATCGAAAAGGTGAGAGAGCACTGTCTCTACCTAAAGATACTCGGTTCTTATCCTTCGGGGGACACGAATGGTTAGGCCGCCTGAGTACGTCGGGTGCATTCAACCCTATGTGCCCGGGAAACCGGTTGAGGAGCTCGAGAGGGAACTCGGGATTACGGGATCGATAAAACTCGCGTCCAATGAAAACCCGGTAGGCCCCTCGCCGCATGCAATCGAAGCGATGAAGGATTTGGGCGGGAATCTCCACCGGTACCCTGACGGGAGCGGTTACTATCTCAGGAACGCCCTTGCGAAGCGCCTCTCCATCACTCTGGAGAACATCATCCTCGGCAACGGCTCGAACGAACTGCTCGATGTCGTGGTGAGGACCTTCATGCGGCCCGGCGACGACGCGGTGATGGGCCATCCCTCCTTTGTTGTTTATTATCTCGCGGTCCAGTCCCTTGGAGCGCGGTCGATACAGGTCCCCCTGAGAGACTTCACCCACGACCTGGAGGCGATGACTGAGGCGGTCACCTCGAAGACGAGAATTGTCTTTATCGCAAACCCGAACAATCCGACCGGGACGATGAACAACAAAAAGGAATTCGACCGGATGATGGAAAGGCTTCCCGACGGTGTCCTCGTGGTAATGGACGAGGCATATTACGAGTATGTGGCCGACCCCGGGTACGCGGACAGCATGAAATGGTTCCGGCAGGGGAAAGATATCCTCATCCTGAGGACTTTTTCGAAGATCTACGGACTTGCGGGCCTGAGGATCGGCTATGGAATAGCCAAGGACGGGATCATCTCCGAGATGAACAAGCTCAGGCCTCCCTTCAATACGAACACGCTCGCGCAGGCGGCTGCCCTAGGAGCGCTCGGTGACGCCGGGCATGTCGAGAGGTCCCGCGAGGTGAATACGGAAGGGAAGGGATATCTCTATCGCGAGCTCGGGAGGCTCGGCCGGAAGTACGTTCCCACGGAGGCGAATTTTATCTACATGCCGGTCGAAGATTCGGCGACCCTTTACGACGGATTGCTCCGTCTCGGCGTTATTGTGAGACCGATGGGGCCGGGTGCAATCAGGGTAACGATCGGTTTACCTCAGGAGAACAGACGGTTTATCGAAGCACTTGAGCAGATAGTAAGAAGTAAGTAGTAAGAGGTGAGAGGTAAGAAGTGAAGCAAGAAGTCCTTTACTACTCACTACTCACTTTTTACTATTCACCATTTAGATCGGAGGACATATGGACATCATTGTTTTGAAACCCGGCGCATCGGAAGAGTCGTTGAAGCATCTGGTGAAGAAACTCGAGAGCAAAGGGCTCAGCGCGAACATATCGAGGGGCACCGAAAGGACGATCGTGGGCGTGATCGGGGATACCTCGAGGGTCACCGAGGAAGAAGAGGACGCCATACGGGCAATGGCCGATGTCGAGAACGTGATGCGAATCATAAAGCCTTATAAGCTCGCGAGCAGGGAGTTCAAGGCGGACAATACGATAATCGATATCAAGGGCGCGATGATCGGCGGGAAGAAGATTGTGGTCATGGCAGGGCCCTGTTCGGTCGAGAACAAAATGATGATCATCCGTGTGGCCGAGGAGGTCCGGAAGGCGGGAGCGTCTTTCATCAGGGGCGGTGCCTTTAAACCGCGCACGTCTCCCTATGCCTTTCAGGGTCTCGGCGAGGAAGGCCTCCAGTACCTCGCTGAGGCGAGGGAAAAGACGGGCCTCCCGGTGGTGACAGAACTTATGGACCCGAGGGACCTTGAAGCGATGGTGAAATATGCCGATGTGATACAGATCGGTGCGAGGAACATGCAGAATTTCAGGCTTCTTCTGGAGGTGGGATCGGTCAAAAAGCCGGTCCTGCTCAAGAGGGGTCTTTCTTCCACGATCAAGGAATGGCTCATGTCGGCTGAATACATCATGTCAAGGGGCAACCACGACGTCATCCTCTGTGAAAGGGGGATCAGGACCTTTGAGACCGCGACGAGAAACACCCTCGATCTGAGCGCGGTCCCGGTGCTGAAACGTCTCACCCATCTGCCGGTGGTGGTCGATCCGAGCCACGGCGTGGGAAAACGGGACCTTGTTGCCCCCATGGCGAAGGCCGCGGTCGCGGCAGGCGCCGACGGCCTCATGATAGAGGTGCACACAAACCCGGAAGAGGCGATGTCCGACGGGGAACAGTCGCTGAGGCCCGGGGAGTTCAGTGCCCTGATGGCTGAACTGAGGCCTGTGGCGGCTGCGGTGGGAAGAGAGATCTAGCGGTTCATGTTCTTTCCGAAAGTCACCATTCTCGGGGTCGGCCTCGTGGGAGCGTCTTTTGCCCTTGCGCTGAAAGAGAAGGGATTGTGCGGCACCATGTGGGGCTGCGGAAGGAACGAGAATAACCTGAAGCGCGCACAGGAACGGGGAATCATTGACGGCTACTGCATGAAGGCCGCAGACGCCTGTCGGAATGCCGATCTGGTCGTGCTCGCGACACCTGTGGGCGCCTTCGCACCGATGGCCGGCGAGATCAGGGGTTCCCTGAAGACCGGCGCATTCGTCACGGATGTAGGGAGTGTGAAGGGAGCGCTCGTGTATCAGCTCGAGGCCCTCATGCCCAAAGGGGTTTCATATGTCGGGTCTCATCCCATCGCAGGCGGTGACAGGCCGGGGATTGAGGATGCACGGGCGGACCTCTTCCGGCATGCACGGTGTCTAGTCACCCCCACTGAAAATTCCGACGAAAACGCAAGGAATCTGATCGCCTCTCTCTGGGAAGAACTCGGGAGCAGGGTAGAAGTTATGGATCCCTACGAACATGACAGGATCTATGCGGCGGTGAGCCATTTCCCCCACGTCATGGCCTACGCACTGGTAAATGCGGTGAATGATTTCAGCGGGGAATGCATCGGATACGCCGGAAAGGGCTTCAGGGACGCAACGAGGATTGCCATGAGCTCTCCCGAGCTCTGGAGGGATATCTCGGTCTTCAACAGGGACAATCTCCTCAGGCTCATAGAGATAGTGAGACAGAACCTTGACAGGATAGAACACCTGCTCGCCTCGGGCGATGCCGCCGGAATCGAAGAGGAATTCAGAAGAGCGCAATTACTGAGGATGAAACTCAACGGGTGATGATGATCATGGGCGATGTGGTGGGCCATGAAGAAGATTGAACTGAAGAAAGCAAAAGGTTTGAAGGGAGAGATTACCCCTCCTCCCGATAAATCGATTTCCCACAGGGCGGTGATGTTTGCGTCCCTGGCCGAGGGAACGAGCAGAATTGAGAACTTCCTGAGAGCAGAAGACCCGGCAAGCACCATGCACGCCTTCAGGCTGCTCGGCGTCGAGATAGAGGAAAGGATGCCCTCCGAACCCGGTCGGCCTTTCGCGGCACCTCACTCAGCGCTGGTGATCCGGGGCGTCGGACTTTCGGGCCTGAAGGAGCCCTTTGATGTCGTCAACTGCGGCAACTCCGGGACTACCATACGCCTTCTTTCCGGCGTGCTTGCCGGCAGCGGTTTTTTTTCTGTCCTTACAGGAGACGATTCCCTGAAACAGCGGCCCATGGCGAGGGTGGTTAATCCCCTCAGACAGATGGGAGCCGACATCGCCGGGAGGGCCGGCGACACCTATCCGCCGATCGCTATCAGGGGAAGAAGACTCAGACCGGTGGACCATGCCCTGCCCGTGGCGTCCGCCCAGGTGAAATCATGCCTCATCCTCGCGGGGATGTTTGCCGATGGCACCACCGCGGTCACCGAGCCCCTGAAGTCCCGCGATCATACCGAGCGGATGCTTGCATCCATGGGCGCGGCGATCGAGGTCGAAGGATTGACCGTGAGGATACGCGGCGGCTCGGTGCTGAAATCGTGCGACATGACCATACCTGCGGACTTTTCCTCAGCGGCTTTCTTTATCGTCGCAGCGCTTATTGTCCCCGGTTCAGAGCTGACCGTACGGAATGTCTGCATCAATCCGACAAGGACAGGCCTGCTGGAGGTAATAAAGGAGATGGGCGCCGGAGTTGAACTTGTCAACTGCAGAGAAGTATCCGGGGAGCCCGTGGCGGACATTTATTGCAGGTACATCGCAGGACTGAAAGGGGTGTCTGTGGGCAAGGAGTTGATTCCTTCCCTCATCGACGAATTTCCGATACTCTGCGTGCTCGCGAGTCAGGCCGAGGGCATTACCGAGATACGGGGCGCCGGCGAACTCAGGGTCAAGGAATCGGACAGGATAAAGGCGATTGCCACGGAACTGAGGAAGTTCGGCGTGGACCTTGAGGAATACCCCGACGGTATTGCGATCAGGGGAAGGGCAGGCCTCTACGGCGGTGAGGCCGAGAGTTACGGGGACCACAGGATTGCCATGGCGCTCACGGTGGCAGGACTGGTGGCGGAAGGGAGCACCACCATCGACAACGCCTCGTGCGCGGATATATCCTTTCCCGGGTTTTATGACGTATTAAGGAGGTTGGCGTTTGGCGATGGGCGATAGACGATTGATGAACGCGCTTCATCATCCCGATCCAACAACCCATACCCTGTCGCCCGCTCCCCGCCTGTTTTATGGGTAAGGTCATCGCGATAGACGGTCCGTCAGGTGCAGGCAAAAGTACGATAGCGCGTTCTCTGGCCGGGAGGCTCGGGTTCGGTTACCTCGATACCGGGGCGATTTACCGTGCCATAGCCCTTTTCTTTCTCGAACAGGGGATCACTCCCGAATCCGAAGATGTGCTGCTGCTCAAGGCACTCGGGTCTTCGGGGATCCGCTTCAGCGGCGGGAAAGTCTTTCTCGGAGGACGTGATGTTTCAGGGGAAATAAGAACCCCCGAAGTCGGGCATTATTCCTCTGTTTTTTCTGCGAGGAAGGTGGTGAGGGATTTTCTTCTCACCGTGCAGCGGGAGGCCGCTGCGGGTCAGGACGTGGTCGTCGAAGGACGAGATACGACGACAGTCGTTTTTCCCGGCGCGTGGAAGAAATTTTACATGGATGCTTCTCCGGAAGAACGGGCAAAAAGACGGTATCTCCAGCTGAAAGAGATGGGGCTTGCGGTTGCGGAGGGGGATGCGGCACGGGATGTGGCGGGGAGGGACGAGAGGGACCGGAATCGGGGCATCGCTCCCCTTGTGAAGGCGGAAGATGCTATTATAATCGATACGACGGATAAGAATACTGACGAGGTCCTGGAGAAGATCATAGAAATTGTAAGGTCGGACCCTTGAGGAACCTTTCCTACTCCATTCTCAGACTCATTTCCCTCGCGTTTTTCAAGGCGATAAACAGGCTCGAGGTCCTGAATGCGGACAGAGTGCCCGATACGGGAGGAGTGATTGTGGCCTCCAACCACCTCAGTTATCTTGACCCTCCCGTGATGGGAGCGGCATTGAAAAGGCGCCCCGTGTTCATGGCAAAGGAGAGTCTCTTCAGCATGCCGGTGACCGGAAGAATTTTAAAGACCTTTTGCGTTCCCGTCCGGCGCGGGTGCCCACGCCCTTCGACGATCAAGGAGACCGCCCGGAGGCTGAGGAGAGGGGAAGTCGTCGTGATATTCCCTGAAGGAGGTCTCACCGAAGACGGCAGCCGTCTCGACCCCCGGAGGGGAGTCGGCATGATTGCCGCAATGCTCGGGTGCTGTGTGGTGCCTGCACGGATCGATGGGACTGAACGGGCGCTTCCGGTCGGTTCTCTCTTCCTTAAACCCTCCAGAATAAGGGTGAGCTTTGGTGAACCGATCGTCGTCGAGAGGGGGAACCCAGGGAAGGATGTTCATATGCAGATGACAAGAGAGATCATGGAAGCGATAGAAGGTCTGCAATGCTCGATGCAGCGTGCAAAATGAAAGATGAAGATTGCAGAATGCAAGGTGAAATGTAAAATGGAGATACTTGTTGTAAAAACAGCGGGATTCTGCTTTGGTGTCAGGAGGGCGATAGATACCACCTTTGCGATCGCCGAAGAACGGCATCAGGGAGTCTTTACCTTCGGCCCCATAATTCATAATCCCCAGGTTATCGAGAAGCTGAAGGAAAAGAATATTTCCCCCACGGACGATGTCAGCTGCACTGACATCAGGGCACTGATCATCAGGACTCACGGCGTGCCTTTTCAGCTCATGGAAGACGCGAGAAAACAGGGGTATGATATAATTGACGCGACTTGTCCCTTTGTGAAAAAGGCGCAGCACTATGCAAAACTCCTCAGGGAAGAGGGCTTTCAGGTCCTTATCCTGGGAGACAGGGAGCACCCTGAAGTGAGGGGTCTTATGAGTTATGCCGGTGAGGACGCCATCGTGACGGACGAAAGGGGAGACCTTTCCGGCCTGAAGAACCGGGTTGGTGTCGTGGTGCAGACGACGCAGCCGGTAGAGGCCCTGAAGAAACTGGTCAGCAGGATCATCGAGCAATCAAAAGAGATAAAGGTTTATAATACCATTTGTAATTCTACGGCCCTGAGGCTGGAAGAGACAGAGGAAATGGCCGGAAAAGTGGATGTGATGGTCGTGGTGGGCGGAAGGAATAGCGCAAACACCACGCAGCTCACACACCTCTGTGCGTCTCTCCCTGTCAGGACGTACCATATAGAGACGGCCGATGAGCTTGATAGCCGCTGGTTCGACGGGGCTAAGAGAGTGGGAATTACCGCAGGCGCTTCAACGCCTGAATGGATCATAGATGAGGTGAGAGAAAGAATTAAGGATATAGGAGGAAGAGAGGGTGATGGAACTTAAAAACAATGAGATGGAAAGAATCTATGCCGAGACTTTTCGTCAGATCCGTGAAGGGACGATACTCGCGGGGAGGGTTGTATCCGTAAAACAGGACGGGGTGATCGTGGATATCGGATACAAGTCGGAAGGGTTTATCTCTGCCGACGAATTTGCTCCTGAGGAGCTTGCGAACCTTAAGGACGGGGATGTGCTCGACGTCTATGTAGTCAATATCCAGGATTCAGAGGGCATCGTGACCCTTTCGAAGGATAAAGCCTCGCGGATACGGGCATGGGATGTGCTCGAGTCGGCTTTTGAGAAGGGGACGACGATAGAGGGAACGATTGTCGGGAAGACAAAGGGAGGACTCACCGTCGATGTCCTTGGGGTGAAGGCGTTTCTGCCGGGCTCCCAGATCGACACCAAGGCGGTAAGGGACCTGGACGCCCTCATGGGCAAGACCCTCGCGGTCAAGATCCTCAAGCTCAATAACAAGCGTTCGAATATTATCGTGTCCCGCAGGGCGGCAGTGGAAGAGGAGAGACAGAAGAAGAAGCTCGATACGGTCCCCAAACTTCTCGAAGGCGCACATCTCGAAGGGGTCGTAAAGAATATCACCGACTATGGTGTTTTTGTGGACCTCGGCGGGATCGACGGCCTTCTTCATATCTCCGATATATCGTGGGGAAGAATCAGCCATCCCTCGGAGTTCTTTGCCATCGGCGATACCATAGAGGTGATTGTGCTCAAGTATGACGGAGAGCACGAGCGGGTGACCCTCGGTTATAAGCAGAAAATGGCCGACCCATGGCTCGCGGTCGAAGAGAAATATCCCGTCGGAAAGAGCGTGGGCGGAAGGGTGGTAAGTCTCGCGGACTACGGTGCCTTTATCGAGCTCGAACCGGGGATCGAAGGCCTGGTACACGTCTCAGAGATCGACTGGTCTCCAAGGCCGAAGCATCCGTCAAA
>DATJWU010000176.1:0-5291 GCA_035501055.1 Thermodesulfovibrionales bacterium | reverse complement strand
CCATAATCGCTACGGTCCAGAGGGGCGGAGGAGGGACCTTCAGTATGCCGGCAAAAGGCAGGAGAAGGAAGACGATGACGATGTTCTGGAAGAAAGTCATGACCAGGGGATGAGCGCTGCGTGCGAAGACCCTCGAGACGATGACGAGCAGGGCATAGGCGAATCCTGAAAAGAGGCCTGCAAGGGTGCCCAGCGTCTCCCTGTCGCCTGCAGTGAGCATGCCTGCGAAGCGGCCGGGGGAGAGGCCGAGAAGTACCCAGAGGCCGAGGGTCGCGACGGCGACGGAAAGCAGTATCCTTCCGGTGAGACGTTCGCGCACGAGGAGCGGCGCAAGGAAGGCGACGAATAAGGGGGCGGTGTAATGGGTCAGTATCGCGTTCGCGATCGTGGTGTTCCTGTATGCGTAGAAAAAGGAGAAGGTGTTCATGAGACTCAGGGGGCCGAGAATGAGAAAAGGGAGATATGCTTTTCCTTTCGGCATTTCACTACGATACCGGCTTCCCGTGAGGGCGAGACCGGTGATGGCGGACGATATGAGGCAGGAGTAAAAAATGAGACTATGCACCGGCGCCCCTGAAACACGAATAATGATGGCGAGAGAACTCCAGAGGAAAATGGCCGAAAGTATGTAAATCATAAAACCGGCTATAGGCGATAGGCTATAGGCAATAGGAAGATCATAAGAAAGGCGATAGGCTATGGGCAATGGGCGATAGAAAAGTCATAAGAGAAAGTCGATAGATAACCACAGGCCCTCTGCAACATTCATCTGTCTTTCACTCCGTTGTTACTGCTTTTTGCCTATAGCCTATCGCCTATTGCCTGCACTTGGTGTAGAACAAATTCCCTGATCTCTGTCGCGGGAGGCATCCCGATGAGAGAGGCGCCGTGATCAAGCACGGGGATGAGGATGTCCTCAAAGGGTGCCCCGCATTCGCATGAAGGACGCCCGCCCTCGTTCGGCATTATGACCCTTCTGCGGCAGGCGGGGCATCTCATTACGCGTTTTGAGCCCGACCATTTCCCTCTCTTCGCGAGGGGTTTGCCTTCCACTTCCATAATGTCCATCGCATAATCGACCACGGGCGCATTGCTGATTGACGTCCCTATGCCGTAGCCGTCGACCACGGGGTTCAATTCAGGGACATCTTCCTCCTTTATCCCCCCGCTCACGTAGAACTTGACGTCCTTATATCCGCGCAGGTTCAGCTCCCACCGGCATTCCTCGAGAATACGAAAGAGGTTTCCCCGCCTCGATCCCGGCGTGTCAAAGCGGACTGCAAAGAGCCTCTCTCCCAGAGCCTCTGCGACATTGAGTACCTCAAACTTCTCGTCGAGGAAGGTATCGATCAGGGCAACTCTCTTGAACTTCGGCTCGAGCACTTCGTCGTAGGCCTTCGTTGCATCGACGGTGGAGCCCATGCAGATAATAAGCGCATGGGGCATGGTTCCCATGGGGTCTTCGCCTATGATCTCCCCGGACTTTATGACAGCGACACCGTCGCAGCCGCCCACATAGGCGTTCCGTTCGATCATGGGGGCGAGCACGGGATGCATGCGCCTGGCGCCGAAGCTTATCACGGGCCTTTCCCCTGCGAGCATTTTGAATCGCGCCGCCTTTGTGGCAACGCCTGATGCCTGGCAAAGGAGTCCAAGGAGTGCGGTCTCGTACACGCAGAAGTCCTGGTAGTTCCCCTCTATCTCCATGACCGGCTCATAGGGATAGAAGAGTGTTCCTTCTCTCATCGCCCTCACTTTTACGGGGAGATGTTTCAGGAGGTAGAGCGCCTCTTCGAGTCCTGCGAAGACAGCCCAGGGCCAGTGCTCAGGAAGGGCTTTTGCGATGAATTCGACCTTGACAGGGGGATTTATTCCTTTCGCTTTGAGGATCCTCAGGGTCCTTTCGAAATAGACATCGGTGATCTTCCCGGCGATGATGTCCGCGGCGTCTGCGGTATGAAACATCTCGTTCCTCCTTGGGAAAGGATTGTTGAAATTATTGTAGCACAGGAAGGGCAGACTCGCTTCTGCATGGGCCGCGGCGACCTGAGGATGGAGTTTTATACAAAGGCTGCACGTACTCCCGGGTCCTGCGGCTGTGAAACTCTGTCAGTCTTTACATCGCAAAAAACAAAGTCGTATAATATTGACTCGCATGAGTCCGCTTCCGGTACGCATAACACCATATCTTTTGCCGCGGGAGGAGATTGAAGAGTGAACATTGTGATCTGCATCAAGCAGGTGCCTGATACGGCCGAGGTGAGGATCAATCCGGAAACAAACACGCTCATCCGCGAGGGCGTGCCGAGCATCATCAACCCCTATGATACCCACGCAATCGAAGCGGGCCTCCAGATCAGAGAGGCTGCCTGCGGAAAGGCTGTGGTGCTCACCATGGGTCCTCCGCAGGCCGAGGCCGCACTCAGGGAGGCGATATCGATGGGGGTGGACGAGGCGGTGCTTCTCACCGACCGGGTCTTTGCGGGGTCCGACACCTGGGCCACCTCATACACCCTTGCGAAGGCGGTCGAAAAGCTCGGTGCCGACATCATTCTCTGCGGCAAGCAGGCCATAGACGGCGACACGGCGCAGGTTGGCCCGGAGATGGCTGATTTCCTGGGCATACCTCACATCTCTTACGTGCGAAAGATAGAGGAGGTGAATGCTGATTCCATTCGCGTGCAGCGCATGATGGATGAGGGCTACGACCTTGTGGAATCATCGCTGCCGGTCCTCCTGACGGTGGTAAAGGAAATCAACCAGCCGAGGCTCCCGTCCCTCAAAGGGAAGATGGCCGCGAAAAAGGCCGAAATAAGGAAATGGACGGCCGCGGACATTGGCGCTGAGCCGGAAAAGACCGGGCTCAAGGGGTCTCCGACGCAGGTGAGAAAGATCTTCGCGCCGGAGGCAAGGAAAGACAGGAGGATGCTCGGCGGAGATGCCGCCTCACAAGTCGAGAGCCTCCTTCAGGAACTGAGGGGTCTGAAATGCGTATAGTGGTGAATGCCGATACGTGCACAGGGTGCGAGACCTGTCTCGATTCATGTCCCTTTACCTCTATCGTGATGAAAGAGGGGAAGGCGGTCATCACCGAGTACTGCCAACTTTGCAGGGCCTGCCTCGGCGTGTGTCCCGAAGGCGCAATCAGGGAAGTGGCTGATGAGGGCGAACTGCCGGCGGGGGAATCGACGGACAGGGGGAAGTATTCGGGGGTATGGGTCTTTGCGGAACAGCGGGAAGGCAAGGCCTCTTCTGTCGCCTATGAGCTCCTGGGGGCGGGAAAGAGGCTTGCGCAGGAGAGGGGCACTCACCTTTCCGCGGTGCTTTTCGGGGGTTCGGATGCCGGGGCCGAGGAGCTTGTCCGCTGGGGCGCTGACACGGTATATCTCTCAAATGACCCGATCTTCGCCCATTTCAACGACGAACCCTATGCCGAACTGCTTGCGCTGCTTATCAAGGAACACCGTCCCGAGATCGTACTCGCGGGAGCGACGCCGATAGGCCGTTCTTTCTTCCCGAGAGTGGCCGCAAAACTCTGGACCGGGCTCACTGCCGACTGCACTTCCCTCGAAATCGACGAGGCGACGGGGGATCTTCTCCAGATCAGGCCTGCCTTCGGCGGGAATATCATGGCGACTATCCTCTGTCCTGACAGGAGACCGCAGATGGCGACCGTGAGACCGCGGGTCATGAAGCGCGGCGAGTATGACAAGGACCGGAAGGGCGAGGTCATCCACGTCGATGCAAGAGGGCTGTCATCGCGCACAAGGGTGCTCGACACGGTGAAGGAGGTCTCTGAAGTTGCGGTCAATCTCCAGGAGGCGGATATTATTGTTTCAGGGGGCAGGGGCCTCGGAGACCCAAAAGGTTTCAAGATGCTCGCTGAGCTGGCTGAAGTCCTCGGGGGGTCCCTGGGCGCGTCAAGGGCCGCGGTTGATGAGGGCTGGGTCCCTTACAGCCATCAGGTGGGGCAGACCGGCAAGACCGTCTGCCCGAAGATATATATCGCCTGCGGCATCTCCGGTGCGGTTCAGCACCTTGTGGGCATGCAGTCGTCCGACATTATCATCGCGATCAACAAGAACGCGGAGGCGCCCATCTTCAATGTAGCCACCTACGGCATTGTCGGCGACGTCTACGAGATTGTGCCGATGCTGATTAAAAAAATCAAGGACGTAAAAGGGTATTAATTTATGGCAACGGTCTTCATGTTCCCTGGTCAGGGTTCGCAAGCCCCCGGAATGGGCGCTGGACTCTTTGAGCGATATCCTGATCCGGTCGCTGAGGCGCATGCAATTCTCGGTTACTCGATAAGGCAACTCTGTCTGGAGAATCCTGACGATCTGCTCAACCGTACCGACTACACCCAGCCTGCGCTGTACATCGTCGATGTCCTGAGCTATCTGGCGAAGGTTGAAGATGAGAAGATCAGGCCGGATTTTGTAATCGGGCATAGTCTGGGCGAGTATGCCGCCCTGTATGCTGCGGGCGCCTTTGATTTCGCTACGGGGCTTAGGCTGGTCCGGAAGCGCGGCGCCTTGATGAACGCGGCCATCGGCGGCGGCATGGCCGCCATACTGGGCATGGACGGTAACGCTGTTGCCGCGGCACTGGCCGAGCTTGGTGCCGGCAGTATTGATGTGGCAAATCTCAACTCTCCGCGTCAGACGGTTATCTCAGGTCTTAAGGCTGATATCGAGAAATTTGCCCCTCGAATGGAGGAAAAGGGAGCCAGGCGGGCGGTTATCCTCCCCGTCAGCGGCGCTTTCCACAGTCGGTATATGAAACCTGCGGCGGATGAGTTTGAGGCATTCCTTTCCGGATTCAGCTTCGGCAGTCTGAAGATTACCTGTATTGCCAATTGCAGTGCTCAGCCTTACACCGATGACTCGATTGCCTCGAATCTGGTGAACCAGATCTACCATAGTGTACGCTGGATTGACACGGTGAAAGGCCTGCGTGAGCAGGGTGCCGACACCTTTGTGGAGGTCGGCCCCGGCACCGTTCTAAGCGGCCTGGTACGCCAGATTAAGTAACCGCATGCGGCTCCCCGGAATTTTCGGGGAATTGAAGAAAATAGATGTAACTGTCTGGACGTGTCTTTACAACATTTGTAAACTTTTTTTCGATTTCCTTCCTGAAGCCGCCTGTGATTTCACTCTTCGATAACTGTTTTGGTCACCTGACAACGCTCAAGTATTTGAATATGCGACTGACGAAGACTTCGTCCTGAAACATGCACATCGCAATCGAAACGGAAATATCCTTTATTCGCCATTCTGAGGTTATCG
>DATJWU010000175.1:0-3602 GCA_035501055.1 Thermodesulfovibrionales bacterium | reverse complement strand
AAACCTTTTATAGCGATACCGCCAGCCGCACCGTGCTCACCTGAACAATCTCATGAAAGGCACTACCTGACCTTCCGTGACCTCAATCGTTTTACAAGATCAAATCGCATTATAAAAGGCTTTTGAAGCGTGCCTGTCTTCTCTCCGTATAACCGGCGACCTTCGTCAGCACCGGCGTGCTTCGATCATCTCCCTGAATCGTCTGAACAAACCCACCGAGTCGTTCGGCCCCGGTCCCGCCTCGGGATGGTGCTGGACAGAGAAGACCGGCATCTCCGCGTGCTCCATCCCCTCTTCGGTTCCGTCGTAGAGGTTCCTGTGGGTCAGTCTCGCCTTGCCTTTCAGGCTGACGACATCGACGCAGTAGTTGTGGTTCTGCGAGGTTATTTCCACCTTCCCGGTCGTAAGGTCCTTGACCGGGTGGTTGCCGCCGTGATGGCCGAATTTCAGCTTATAGGTCCTGCCGCCCATCGCGAGGCCGAGTATCTGGTGGCCGAGGCATATGCCGAACACCGGTTTCTTCCCCATGAGTTTCTTCGCGTTCTCGATGCCGTAGGTCACGGTTTCGGGGTCTCCAGGGCCGTTGCTGAGGATCACGCCGTCGGGGTCCATGGCAAGGACCGCTTCAGCAGGCGTCCGCGCGGGCACGACCGTCACCTCAAAGCCTGCCTCCACGAGATTCCTCAGGATATTAAACTTTACGCCGAAGTCATAGACGACTACCTTCAGCGCGCGCGCTCCCTTTTCGACCACACACCACTTCCAGCAGCCCTCGGTCCATGAATACTGTTCTTTTGTCGTCACCTCCTTCACGAGATCGAAGGCGGAGATCCCGGGATGGCTCCTGACCTTCGCGAGGAGGCTTACAGGATCGTGGTCAGCGGTGGACATGATCCCCATCTGCGCGCCGTGATTTCTCAGGTGTCTCGTGAGCGCCCGGGTATCGACGCCCTGGACACCGACAATCCCGTAATCCCTGAGGTAACCGCCGAGAGAGATGTTCGCCCTCCAGTTGCTGAAGAACTCAAGGCACTCCTTCACGATAAACCCCTCGGCCTTCGGTCCTCCCGAAGATTCGATATCCTCGGTATTGACGCCGTAGTTGCCTATCTGAGAATAGGTCATGGTAACGATCTGTCCCTTATAGGACGGATCGCTGAGTATCTCCTGGTATCCCGTCATCGAGGTATTGAAGACGACCTCACCGATCGCCTCACCGTCAGCGCCAAAGCTGCGGCCCTCGAAAACAGTACCGTCCGACAATACAAGCAATGCCTTATCCATCACGCCTCCAGGATCTTCTCCTTCACCACAACCTTCACCGCCATTCCCTTCAGCCGCCACCCTCCGAAAGGCGTATTCCGGCCTTTTGAGGCGAAGGCCTCCGGATCAACAACAACCTCCCTTGAGGGATCGATGACCACCACGTCAGCATCAGCACCGGCCTTCAGGGTGCCCTTCGGGAGACCGAGGATGCTCACGGGGTTCCAGGCCATCTTCGCGACAAGTTCACCCAAAGTAAGGATCCCTTCATCCACAAGGCGCAGACTCAATGCGAGCGCGGTCTCGAGGCCGGATATGCCGGAAAGGGCCTTGTCAAACTCGAGAAGTTTTTCGTCACGGTGATGCGGGGCATGGTCGGTCGCGATCACGTCTATTGTACCATTCCTGAGACCTTCTTTGATCGCCGCCACGTCCTTCGCGGTCCTCAGCGGGGGATTCACTTTGGCGTTCGTGTTGTATCCCATGACCGCGTCTTCCGTGATGCTGAAATAATGAGGACAGGTCTCTGCCGTAACCCTGATCCCCCTCTCTTTTGCCTGTGCGATGAGTCTCACCGAGCCCTCGGTCGATACATGGGCCACGTGGAGCCTCCCTCGGGTGAGTTCGGCCAGTGCGATATCCCGCGCGATCATGACTTCTTCGGCAGCCGACGCAATCCCTCTCAGTCCAAGCATTCCGGAGACCGCGCCCTCGTTCATCGTACCGCCGTCGGAGAGTGAGAGGTCTTCGCTGTGGGCAATGATAGGCACATCGAACGCCCTTGAGTATTCGAGGGCCCTTCTCATAACGAGGCTGTTCATCACGGGATGTCCGTCGTCTGAAAAGGCCACGCATCCGGCCTCCCGCATCATTCCCATCTCGGCGAGTTCCTCTCCCCTCTGCCCCTTCGTGATCGCGCCGATGGGAAAGACATAGCACGCTCCCTCGGCATAGGTCTTCCGGAGGATGAATTCCGTGACCGTCTCGTTGTCATTGGGGGGATTCGTATTCGGCATGCAGCAGACCGAGGTGAAACCGCCCCGCACCGCCGCCATCGTCCCGGTCCTGATCGTCTCCTTGTGTCCCTGACCCGGCTCCCTTAAATGGGTATGCATGTCGACAAGGCCGGGGAGGACATAGAGACCGGTCGCATCGATGACGTGCAGGGCGGAGTTACCCACCCCTCGCTTCCCTGTTCTTATCTCTTTTATCTTTCCCTTCTCGATAAAGAGATCACCTATGCCGTCCATGTCCTGTGACGGGTCGATGATATGGCCGTTCCTAATGACAATGTCCATGTTGTCCCATTTCTCTTCAGCCTCGTCCGAGATGGCGGGGCTGGTTTGTCGAAAAAACTTTATTGCGATACCTCAGGATATTCCTACAACGATTGAGACTCAACGAAGAACCGCTTGTGGAGGACACCGTCAAACCCAAATATGATGACCCACCGGTTGTAAAGTCTTTGAGACAGGACTGCCCCGCCTCATGATACTCAAGAACCGTCGGGCCGCTCATCGCCCCCCTCATGCCTTCCCGCGCCCGAGCAGATACATCACCGCCATCCTCACCGCGATGCCGTTGGTAACCTGATCGAGGATCACCGAATGCGGTGAATCCGCGACGTCGGAGGCGATCTCGACGCCCCTGTTCATGGGCCCGGGATGCATCACGATCGCGTCGTCCTTCGCAAGTCCGAGACGCGCCTTCGTCAGGCCCCAGAACTTGAAGAATTCTCCCGATGACGGGAAGAATCCCTTGCCCTGCCTCTCTGTCTGGATCCTCAGCATCATCACCACATCAACGTCCCTGAGCCCCTCATCGAGCGAGTAAAAAACCGACACGCCTTCAGGGATATGTGCCGGAAGGAGCGTCGGAGGACCGACGAGCCTGATCTTTACTCCCAGCCTTGAGAGAGAATAGATATTCGATTTTGCGACCCGACTGTGGATGATGTCTCCGACGATGGCGAGTTCAAGGCCTTCAAGCCTGCCCTTCTTCTCTCTGATCGTGAAGGCATCGAGGAGCGCCTGGGTCGGATGTTCGTGGATGCCGTCCCCGGCATTGATGACGGAGGCGTTGACATGTTCTGCGACGAAGTGGGGGGCGCCGCTCGACGCGTGGCGCATTACGACAAAATCCACGCCGTAAGACTCGATCGTCTTGATCGTGTCATAGAGGCTCTCCCCTTTCACCACGCTGCTCGTGGGCACCGAGAAATTCAGCACATCGGTGCTCAGTCTTTTTTCCGCGAGTTCAAAGGAGGTCTTCGTCCTCGTTGAAGGCTCGAAAAAAAGATTCACCACGGTCCTTCCCCTCAGGGCAGGGACCTTCTTGAT
>DATJWU010000174.1:0-3230 GCA_035501055.1 Thermodesulfovibrionales bacterium | reverse complement strand
CTTCCTGCATTTGAAATGATACTCGACGACTTATCCCTTCGATCGAACACCAGTTACAATCCGGGGCTGCCGCGTCAGGAAGAATTCCACGATCTTCAACTGAAGGAGTTTACGTACATGATGCGACACCCCCTGGCAGCAGGGGAGGCCGCAAAGCAATTGTCGCAGAGAATCACCGCGCCTCTCCGCCGGAGTGATTGGCATGCAGGAGAGATTATACAGAGCATCGCCTCGCTCCTTGATATGGATCCGTCTCCTTCCGGAAGTCCTGACGAAGTCACCTTCCCTGCGCTGCTCCGGACCATGGAAGAGACAAAAGAGAGAGTCGAGAAAGCGTTACACAATCTCGCCCCTGAAGAAGAACTTCTCCTTCAGGCTAAGGCCTTTGCTCCATGGGAAGACCGCGAATGGAACCGCGTACTCGAGATTTCGATGAAGGTCGATCGAAGGGAACTTCTTGATGCCTTTTTCCCTCTCCTTGCGTTCTTGTCAAAAGACAACCTGTCGCTCCTCAAACAGGATCTCATCGGGCGATTCGACCACACCAGGGGAGGCATACTGTATGAAGCCATAACCCCTATAGGGAAAGTGATCGTGGGAGGCATCGGACCGAAGATATACGCCGACGATGCAGCCCTTATTCTCGACCTCGGCGAAGGCAACCTCTTTCTCAATAATGCAGGGGGTACCCGGCCCGGGATGCCTGTCGCTCTTGTCATCAACTGGGGAGGACACAACCAGTACATAAGCAGCGAGAATTTTTCCCAGGGGGCCGGGCTCCTCGGCGGCGGTTTTCTCATCGATCTCGGAGGAAATGCTCTCTTTGTCTCGCGGGACGGAAGTCAGGGGGCAGGCTTCTGGGGCGTCGGATTTCTCTACCATGGTGGAGGAAGCGGGATCTTCAGCGCACGGAAGTTTTCGCAGGCCACCGGACAGATGGGTATCGGCTTGCTGATAAGCGGGAAAGGAGACGACCGTTACTCCTGTTCCTACGGGGGACAGGGGCTCGGTCTCTTCGGCGGAGCAGGTATTCTGGTCGACGAAGGAGGAAACGATTTATACCAACTGGGAGGCCTGGAACCGGACTTCCGTGATCCATCGCGGTCTACCGTGAGCATGGGGCAGGGGTTCGCGAACGGGGTAAGGCCCGAAAAAGGCGTCAACGGAGTCCCGGGAGGACTGGGGATGCTCATTGACGAAGAAGGAAACGATATGTATATCGCGGACTATTTTGCCCAGGGTGCGGCCTACTATTACGGGCTCGGCATTCTGGACGACCGGGAAGGAAACGACCGATACTTCTCCGGCCGTTACGCGCAGGGTGCGGGCATTCATTCATCGGTCGGGGTCTTCATCGACAGGCGGGGGAATGATTTCTATCATGCCTCCTTCGGTGTTGCCCAGGGGACAGGGCATGATTTCGGTGTCGGATTTTTCGAAGACAGCGACGGAGATGATCGGTATCAGGGAGGCACCCTCGTCCAGGGTGCTGCGACAAATGGAAGCCTCGGTATCTTTATCGCCTCAGACGAAAAAGACAGGCGTGTCTGCGCCGGCAAAGGGCAGGCATATGCCGAGGATGAAACCGGCATGGGGATAATGATAGGCCGGGGGCACGGACCTGGTGCACCGCATGTCACGCTGGGAATAAAGAAGAATTAGCCTCTTCCCGCAGCCACTCCCTGTTTGCAAATTCCTCCGGAGGCGTGGTAGATTGAAACGTTATGAAGTACGGCGAAAAGGCGATCAGGAAGATAAAGCTCGAGTTATGGGACAATCCCTCGCCGGAAAGGGATTATGACATTGCGATCACTTTCCCCGAGTTCACCTGTCTCTGTCCCCGCTCGGGCTATCCTGACTTTGCGACGATTGGCGTAACCTATGTACCTGACAGGAAGATCGTTGAGCTCAGGGCACTCAAACTCTATCTGAACTCCTTCCGGGATGTGCACATTTCGCACGAGGAAGTGACCAACAAAATCTTCGCAGAACTCCAAAAGAGGCTGAAGCCCAGGTTCCTCGAAGTCACCGGCGATTTCAATCCAAGAGGTAACGTAAAGACCGTCATCCGGGTCTGCTCCGAAGGCGCCGACAAGACCGTGAGGTAGGAGACTTCACCGGGGGACAGGAAACTCAGCACCCTTACGTCGTGATCCC
Organism: Thermodesulfovibrionales bacterium; assembly: GCA_035501055.1. GTDB lineage: Bacteria > Nitrospirota > Thermodesulfovibrionia > Thermodesulfovibrionales > UBA9159 > DATJWU01. The sequence goes on along the minus strand of DATJWU010000174.1, from coordinate 1,073 downwards.
CTGAAGGATCACGCGTTTTTTGCGCGTTCGATGAAAAGCCTTAACCTGTCGTGGTCCTTCTTCCCTTTCTCCGCTTCGACACCGCTGCTCACGTCTACCCCATAGGGTCTGACCCACTGAACCGCCTTTTCGATATTGTCCGGATTGAGGCCGCCGGCGAGGATAATGTCGCCGAACTGCTTTGCAGCGACCGCGATGTCCCAGTTGAAGATCAGGCCCGTGCCACCATATTCACGCGGCGCATAGGCATCGAGGAGGAAGGCTGAGGCCTTGTATTTTCTGAGGGGTTCGAGGTCGCTCAACTCCCTCACCCGTATCGCCTTGATCACGCGTCCGACGCCGAGGCACATACCCGGAGGCTCGCTGCCGTGGAGCTGGACGACGGAGAGAGAGGCATGCTTCACCGTTTTTCTGATGGTCGCGATGTCCTCATCTACGAACACGCCGACAGTCGTGACAAAGGGAGGTATCTGCGAAATAATATCCCTTGCGTCGTCCGCTGAGATATAACGCGGGCTCTTTCTGTAAAAGACGAATCCCAGGGCATCAGCCCCGGAATGCACCGCGACAAGAGCGTCACCGATATTGGTTATGCCGCATATCTTGACCTTGACCATAGAGTACTCAGGCCTCTCATTTCCTGCTTCTCACTTCTTATTTCTTATTTTATCACCGGCAGCCTTAACAGAGACTCCCGGATCATCTCATCAGGATATACGTAGTCCTCGAGTTTCCCGGAGAGATAATTTTCGTAGGCGGCGAGATCAAGGTATCCGTGTCCGCTGAGGTTGAAGAGTATCGTCTTCGTTTTCCCTTCCTCTTTGCACTTCACTGCCTCATCGATCGCGCCGACGATAGCGTGGGCGCTTTCAGGAGCGGGGATGATCCCCTCCGACCGCGCAAAGGTAAGCGCGGCCTCGAAGACCGCGGTCTGTCCGCACGAAACAGCCTCGATCAGCCCGTCATGATAAAGCTGGCAGACAAGCGGCGCGTCGGCATGGTACCGCAGTCCTCCCGCATGGATTCCGGGAGGCACAAAGTCGTGTCCCAGGGTATACATCATAAGAAGAGGG
>DATJWU010000173.1:0-4960 GCA_035501055.1 Thermodesulfovibrionales bacterium | reverse complement strand
GTCATCGACAATGGATTCATCCATTCCATATTCACCTTCGACCCGAACGGTATTTCACTTGAGTTTAGCTGCGCCGTCAGGGATGTCGATATCCGGAGGAGTCCGGTATTGGCCGATGCGCAGCCGGGAGAGGCAAGGAGGGAAGGTGCTGAACCTCGGCCTGGAAAATGGAGACCGGCAGCGCGTCAGACACCCATCAAGGAGCGGAACATTTATCTGGGGGAGATGAAGAAGTACATCAGGGGAGACACCGGCTAAGCGCTGCGGCAGATGGTCGGGAGCATGGCACCTTCAGGGAGTGCGTGATCGACAGCGCGACTTCCTCTCCCTGTATCTGTGGATGCCCCAGAGCAACGAGCCTGCGGCGATGACAAAAAGAATTATCTCGATCTGGTATCGTCTTATATCCTTGAGAATGCCCTCGAGGGCCCGCCCGAAGAGAAAGCCCCCTGCCGAAACAGCCACCGACCATATTACCGCGCCTATGGCATTAAAGACAAAAAAACGGCCCGCCTTTATCTGATGGTTCATGCCGAGCACCACAGGGGTCATGATGCGAATGCCGTAGACGAACCTGAAGCCGAGCATGATAAGATCGTGATACCGTTTGAGGAAGCAATGGACCTTCTCTGCGCGGGCCTGCCACGCGGGACGCTTCAAAAGCAGGTCCTGTCCCTTCAGTCGTCCTATGCAGAAATAGAGCTGGTCTCCCGAGAAGCTTCCGACGAAGGCAACTGCCATGACCCATGGAAGCTCCAGATACCCGAGCTGCGCGGCCAGGCCGCCGAGCATGAGGATGGTTTCGCCCTCGAAGAAAGTACCGACAAGGAGCGCCCAGTAGCCGTAGGACCGTATGAGATAGTCCAGGGTCTCGGTCGAAATCACAGGATAATCTCTGCGACCGCATTCTGCGCGGCTTCCGAACCCCAGAAGGCGAAAATCTTCACACTATCGTTCCTCAGGTCGTGAAGCAGATAGGGGTTTCCGAAAGAGATGAATAGCTTTGCCAGGGCACTCAGGTCATCAAGCGTTCTTTTCAGCCATACGGTGTCCGCGGTTTTCCATGCCCGGACTGTCGAAAAGAGCGCGACAACGATCTCGTGGTCCTTTGGAACGTTCTGCCACGGCATCTCCTGTCCCGGCACGAGGACGCAAAAAGCGGTTTCCGGGTACCTCTGCATCATTGCGGTGATGAAGGGGAATTCCTTTTCTTCCCTGTCCTCGTTCAGGATGACGACAAAGGGTTTCTTTATCTGTCCAACCTTTTTCCCTTCAGTGATGAGTGCCCTCCGGGTGAGGTATTCCGAAAGCCGCCTGTGTTCATCGAAGTCAAAGGAAAGGATCTCGTGGATTTTGGGAAGGTCGAGATCAAGGGGCGGAACAGGGCAATGCCTTTCAGCGATAAGCGCTGCCGCCCTGTCTGGATCGGTAGGGTGGAGGATCAAATCCACCCCTGCATTGAGGGCCATGACTGCAGCTTCATCCTCGCCGTATCCCGCGATTCCTCCCATGTTCATCGCGTCGGTGACAACCAATCCATTGAACGACATTCTTTCCCGCAGAAAGGAAACGACCCTTTGCGAGAGCGTTGCGGGAGTTCCGGAAGGGTCGAGGGCGGGGACGCTCAAATGGCCGAGCATGATCATCGTGACCCCTGCATGAATCGCCTTCTGAAAAGGAACCAGTTCCTCCTTTTCCATCTGTATGAGATCCTTCTTCACCGTGGGGAGACTGACATGTGAATCGATTTCAGTATCACCATGGCCGGGGAAGTGCTTTCCGCAGGCGATGATCCCTTTCTGTTGCAGTGTCCTTATCATTGCGCACCCGTGAGATGAGACGGTTTCACGGTCTCCGCCGAAGGCCCTTGTGGCGATGATGGGATTTTTAGGATTTGTGTTTATGTCGAGGACCGGCGCGAGGATGACGTTTATGCCCGAGTACCCCGCCTCCTGGGCAAAGGCGCGGTAGACTTTTTCGGGAAGAGACGGCTCATCGGTCCCTGCGGCCTTAACCGCAGCAGCTATCGCAATCGCAGGCGGAAAAAGGGTGCCGCCCCGCACCTGCTGTCCCAGGCCCTGTTCGAGGTCCGAGGCGATAATCAAAGGGTGTCGGGAAGAATTTTGAAGTTCCCTTATTCCCGCCCTCACCGTCTCAAGGTCTCCGCCGAAGAGGATGAAGCCGCCTATCCCCTTCTTCACAAGCCCGAGATAAGAGTCGAAGCGCTCTTCTATCTCTGCCCCGTTGAGTCTCGGGATCAACCTGCGATAGGGATTCATGACGTATTATACAATTTCGGAATGAGATGATAGAATTGAATCATGGCGGAAAAAGAGAACCCCCAGGGAACTCCCGGCGATCAGATGAAGTGGCAGCAATTCCGATGGTTCTTTGTCGCAATGCTCCTGATCATCGCCCTGTTTTTCGTCCCGCAGTTTTTTCCCTTCGGCGCGCCGACCTATTATTCAGTTCCCTATACGCAATTTATGGAGCAGCTTGACGGCGGAAACATCAAATCCGTATCGATCAGGAAGCTGAGGGTGACCGGCGAGTTCAGGAAGGAAGTGGCGCCGCAGGTGGCTGCAGGAGAGAAGGCGCCCGCTCCCGTAAAGAACTTTCAGACCTTCCTCCCCTCTTTCCAGGGAGAGGGCATACTCACGAAGCTCAGAGAAAAAGATGTGGTGGTTACGGTCGAGCCCCCTGAGGAGTCGGTCTTCTGGCAGATTGTCATCGGCATCCTGCCCTGGGTACTTATCTTCGGCGTGTGGATCCTTATCATGAGACGCACCCAGCAGGTGCAGGGCGGCCCGGGCGGCCTTTTTACCTTCGGGGCAAGCAAGGCGAAGCTTTTCGATTCCAAGAAGCCGGGAGTTACCTTCAATGACGTGGCGGGGATGGAGAACGTAAAACAGGAACTGAGGGAAACGATAGAGTTCCTCAAAGACCCGTCTAGGTTCGCAAAAATAGGGGCCAAGGTCCCGAAGGGAATCCTGCTCATCGGGCCTCCCGGCACAGGGAAGACGCTTCTCGCCCGTGCGACGGCGGGTGAGGCGGGTGTTCCTTTTTACAGCATAAGCGCGTCGGAGTTCATTGAGATGTTTGTGGGAGTCGGCGCGTCCCGCGTAAGAGATATGTTCAAGAAGGCGAAGGATTCGCAGCCGAGCATCATCTTTATCGATGAGATCGATGCGGTGGGCCGCACCCGCGGGACCGGGCTCGGGGGCGGACACGACGAGCGGGAGCAGACGCTCAACCAGCTCCTGAGCGAGATGGACGGCTTCTCCGCCCACGAGGAAGTCATTGTGATGGCGGCAACAAACAGACCCGACGTCCTCGACCCGGCACTTCTGAGGCCGGGACGGTTCGACAGGCATATCGTGATTGACCGGCCGGGGTGGAAGGAGCGGAAGGCGATCCTTGAGGTTCATGTGAGGGGAAAGGTTATGAACGACGATGTCGACCTCGCAACGCTCGCCAAAGGCACGCCGGGAATGACAGGGGCGGATCTTGAGAATCTCGTGAATGAGGCGGCGCTTGTGGCACTCAGGAAGAACAGGGAAAGGGTAGGGATGGAAGACTTTGAGGAGGCGCGGGATATTATCCTCATGGGAGCGGTGCGGGAAGAGACGATTACCGAGGTGGAGAAGCGTATCACTGCCTATCATGAGGCCGGCCATACCCTTGTGGCGCGGGAGCTCCCCGGCACCGACCCGATCTATAAGGTGAGCATCATCCCCCGGGGAATGGCGATGGGCGTCACGCAGCTCCTGCCCGAAGAGGACCGGCATTACTATCCCATGACATACCTCATGAACAGACTGAGCGTGGCCCTTGCAGGACGCGGCGCCGAGAAGATCGTCTTCAACGATGTGAGCAGCGGGGCCCAGAACGATCTTAAAGAAGCAACGGCCCTCGCCGAGAAGATGGTTGCACAATGGGGCATGAGCGACCGTGTGGGGCCTGTCAATCTCGGGAGGGGTGAGGAGCATCCTTTCCTCGGGAGAGAACTTTCCCTGCCTAAGCGGTACAGTGAAGAGATGGCGTGGATAATGGATCAGGAGATACAGAGGCTTATAAAAGAGGCGGAGGCGAAGGCGGAAGAGGTACTGGCGCACAACCGGCACGTCCTTGACCGTCTCGCAGAGGGCCTCATGAAGGAAGAAGTCCTCGACAGGGAGGAGATAGAGAAGATCGTGCGAGAAGCGAAGGAGCAAAAACGGGATAGCAACGGGCAATGAAGGTGTCAGGCAGACTTCCTTCAAGGGCCTTGCATACGCCGATAGGACATTTGAAATCCGATTGTCTTGATGGCTGTACCCCATGTGATGCCCTGATTTGAGACTGGGGGTAGTCGTCGACTTACTGCGGTATCGCATGCAAGACCTTTCAGGAAGCCTGCCTTCCGGTAATTATAGTTTGTGCGCCATCAGGTTCAAGTCTGATTTTTTCGCGATGGATAACCTTAGGAAGGAATAATGATCGGGGGATTTAAAGACGCGGCGTCGTGCTGGAAGGAGATACTGTCCGATCCGGCGAAAAGGAAGGAACTGCTGCCTGTCATCGGGGAATTCGCCCGGACACAGACCGCTCCGGCGAAGATCGAATTTGGCACCTCGGGATGGCGCGGAGAAATCGGCAGCGACTTCACCTTCTGCAATGTGAGAAGAGTGACGACCGCTCTCATCGAGATGTTCAAGAGCAGTGAAGACGCGGTTCTCCAGGCGATGGGCGTGGCAGACTTCGCCGAGGTAAGAAGAAGAGGCGTGATTGTCGGCCACGACAACCGTTTTCTCGGCCGCGATTTCTCGATGGAAGTCATGGGACTCCTGCGGAAAGAAGGGATTCGCACATGGTACGCCGGAGAGGCTGCCACACCTGAATTCTCCGCGGGGATAGAGATGCTCGGGGCTGCCTGTTCGATCAATCTCACTCCTTCGCACAATCCCGCCAATTACGGGGG
>DATJWU010000172.1:0-5467 GCA_035501055.1 Thermodesulfovibrionales bacterium | reverse complement strand
GGGTCCACACCCATGGCGATGTCCGATGACTGCTCATGTATGGAGGTGACGACGGCACAGGTCTCGTAATCGAATCCGTACTTTGCCCTGGTGTAGCCGATGTCCCTGATCGTCTCCCTCACGATGGAAGGGATGTCGACGTAGCAGTTGGTCGTGATCTCTCCGGCAACGAAGGCGAGTCCCGTGGTGACGATGGTTTCGCAGGCCACCCTTCCCATGGGGTCCCTTGCCATAATTGAATCGAGTATGGCGTCCGAGATTTGATCGGCGATCTTGTCCGGATGCCCCTCGGTCACTGACTCCGAGGTAAAATAATAGTTTTTTCTTGGCATGGTCCAATCCTCCCGCAATGGAATCAATTATTTTAATCTCTTTCGGCGGAAAAGGGAAGAGGAAATTTAGCCCGCACTCACTCGAATTCATACGTTGTGAAATAGAACCGCAGCGGATTTTAGTCTGTCTTTGCAGTCGGTATCGCCCCAAAAGGGGATTTCAGCACGCACGCCTCCCCGTGGAGACATTCTTCCGGAATAGTTACTCTACGCGGTTTTCAGCAGCTTGATGGCGACTCTGCGGTGTCTCGGACCGTCGAACTCGCAGAAATATATCGCCTGCCATGTCCCGAGAAGGAGTTTCCCTTCCTCGATAAAGATCGACTTCGAGACACCGACAAGCGTTGATTTTACGTGGGCGTCCGCGTTCCCTTCCCTGTGGGCGTAATCGCCATCTTCCGGTATGAGCCTGCTCAGGGCGTTCTGAATGTCACGCTGGACCGAGGTGTCCGCACCCTCATTGATCGTGATGCCAGCGGTGGTATGGGGCACGTAAACAAAGCAGACTCCGCCCGAGACTCCTTCGTCCTTTATGACCTCCTGGATCTTGTCGGTGATGTCGATGAACTCGTTTCTCAGCCTGCTTTTGACATTGATATACTTGATCATCGAAGCCTCCTGTCACGGACTTGCAGAGAATACATTTTCGTAAAAGGCAGTGTCAATGCTGAAGTCAATACGCAGCGAGACCAGGATCTGCGCCAGATCCTGAGGAACGGCTAATTCCTTCAGCTTCATTATATCTTTTTCGGTGGTAACAATCCAGTCGACGTTCCTCCTCAGCGCCTCACTGCGGATCTTCCCGATATGGCGGGGCGTATAGATGATATGGTCGCGAAAAGAAAGGACATCGTCGACGAGCCGGCCTTTCAGCCCCTGCAGCGTGTTTCTGAACGAAGCGGGGTTGCCGAGACCGCAGAAGCCGAAGACCCTCCTTCCCGAGAGGGCATCGATGGGGAGGCTTTGACCGGACAGGGTACTCAGTCCGGCTGCCACGTGTTCCGCCATATAAAGGGGCGCTTGGGGGTTGTGATCCCGGATCTCGTCAATCAGTCTGTCCAGGAAAGAGGGGCCGTGAAGACCGGTCCTCTCAGGATCCTGCCGCGGTTTCTTCGAGATGACGATGATGTCGGCCCGCTCCATTTCCCTGAGCGGTTCCCTGAGTCGTCCCGTGGGGAGGAGCTTTCTGTTCCCGAAGGGGTTGGTGGCGTCAACGAGCAGAATATCAATGTCGCGGGCAAGCCTCCAGTGCTGAAAGCCGTCATCGAGGATAAAGAGAACCTTTGATCCCGGCGTTGCAAAATCAGGGTCAAGGTGGCGGAGCGCGAACGTGCCGGCCTCGTAACGGTCTTTCCCCTTTACTATCGGAACGCCCTTCAGCCGCTCCGCCATGAGCGAAGCTTCATCGCCTGCATCGTCCACACCGATGAGCGGCCCTTCCCCCCTGCTCACAAAGCAGGGCCCCTGGGCCGTTCCCCTGTACCCCCGCGTAAGGATACATGGCTGATATCCCCTCCTGAGGGCTTCCTCTGCGATCGCCATCACGGCGGGGGTCTTGCCGGTCCCTCCCACGGTCAGGTTCCCCACGCTGATAACTCTTGCAGGAAGTTTCCTCCGGGTCCTGAGGCTCTGAGATTTTTTCAGCGAATAGCCGAGAAAGTATATATACTCCAAAGGTCCCATAACCGTCAGGAATGCTATCAAATGTGGAGGGGAAAGCGCAAGGGGGAGTCAGGGGGTCGGGCTTCACCTGCAGAAGGGCTCGAAAAAAGACTTTGAAATGCGACGCCGATCAGGTAGTATTTATCTAAAGGCGGCAATTGACGCGGTGGTGGACATCGTGACCCTCGGGGACGTGGCGAAAAGGATTCTCTCGGAGCAGGAATTCAGAATCCAGGAGCTCGGAAAATACGTGACCGGTGGATAGGGGCTTACGCGCAGGACCGCACGGACAGGGAACGAGAAAGGAAGGCAATTTATGCAGGAGCTTCAGACATTCCCGCTCAAGAACGGTGAGGAGATCACCCTCAGACCCGCGGCGCCCGGGGATTCGGGCGGGATCATCAGCACCCTCAGGTCTGCCTCTCCTGAACGCAGCTACGTCCTCATGGAGCAGTACGGCAAGAATGCGGAAACAGAAGGGGAATATATCAGGAAAATGGACCCGCAAAAAAATCTCTTCCTTGTGGCGGCCGCCCGGGACGCTATTGTCGGAAGTCTTGCCGCGCTCCAGGCGGATGGGGGGCACCGGCCGGAAACCGCGCATGTCCTTAACATCGGTCTCCATCTCGCCGAGTCTTTCCGCGGACTCGGCATCGGCTCGCGGATGGTTCAGTACGCAATCGAGTGGGCGAGGGAACACGGATTCAAGAAAATGGAAGCGAGCATTTTTACCACGAACAAACGGTCCCTCAACCTGTTCCGGAAAGCGGGTTTCACCGAAGAATGCATGAAGCTGAAGAAATTCCGCATCGGAAGGGACTATATCGATGAGGCCTGCGTAGGGAAGTGGCTCGAGTAAGCCCGGGTGGCGATACCCTCTGGAGCGTGAGGATGAGGGCGTCCCGCCCGGCCGGAAACCTGAAATCCGGAGGAGTGAGGAGGAAATCGGTCCACGTCTCGGGCGCGGAAGGGTTGTACCGGTGTTCCGATATCGGCAGGATTCTCGGGGAATACGCGTTGAGGGCGATAGACCACTCCCGGGGAAGGCCTGATGAGATTGTGATAACGGTCGAGAGGCTCCTGCAGGCGCCTCTCGCCGTTCCCCTCCTCCCTGTCGCGACGTTCCCCTGCGATTCTCCTGATGAGGCCCGGCTGTTGATCCTGGCGATTCTGACGGATTCGGGTATTTCAGGCAGGGCGATAGGGCGGGGCGTGAAGATTACGACGGAAGGGAAGGGGATGCGGGGTGCGGCGCTGATACGTGCGGCTTCGGGAATCAGGGTCGAACCCGACAGCGTGAGGGGGATACGTGTTTCGAGGATCGGAATGGATGAGACTGCGGGGAGGCGCCTCTCCCGGAGACTCGCACGACAGGGCATCAATACGCAGACAGTGAAAGAAGCGCTCACCCTTGCATCGAAAGTAGCGTCGTGCCCCGGCGTGGTGGCCGAGATCTGTGTGTCCGATGATCCCCATTACACGACAGGGTATGTCGCTTCGCGGAGCCTCGGTTATGTCCGCATACCCAACATAAAGCGGCAGGGGAGCATGAGCGGCGGGAGAGTCTTTTTCATCGCTGAGGGGATTGCCGTGGACAAGGTCACGGACTATCTCGAAAAGACGCCGGTCATGGTGGGAGCACAAACAGGCGATAGGTAATAGGCTCCAGGCAATGGGCAAAATACTGATTGGTCTCGTCTACGTCCCATCGCCTATCGCCTATTGCCGATCACTTTAAGGTATAATTGCGATCGATGAAACCGCTTGTCCTCGTCGTGAATCCGGTCGCACTCGGGGCCTCTGAAAAGGGTATCCGGCATGCGGCTGACCTTTTTCGTGCCGGGGGATATGAGGTGACGGTCCGTCTCACGGTGCAGAAGGGAGATGCGGAGGAATTCGCGCGGGAGGCGTCGCGCGACGGTCTTCCTCTCGTTGTTGCCGCGGGCGGCGACGGCACGATTAACGAGGTGGTAAACGGGATTGCGCGCAGCGACACCGCGATGGCGATCCTGCCTATGGGAACGACCAACGTCCTTGCAAAGGAACTCGGCATCCCTGAGGATGCAGAGGGTGCGGCGATGGCGGTCCTGAGGGGCACGGGCCATACTGCTTCCCTCGGACAGATCACCCTCGATGCTCCGTCCCCTGTGACCCGCTGCTTCTGTCTCATGGCGGGTATAGGTTTTGACGGGGCGGCGGTGTATGGATTCAGCCATGCGGTCAAGAGACACTCCGGGAAGTCGGCCTACATCCTGAGCGGGGTGTCCGCCCTCCTGCGCCATTCTCCTGAACCGCTGGTCTTCACTGTAAACGATGAGACCTATCGCGGATATGCCGCGGTCATCGGCAATGCCTCGCGGTACGGCGGCCACTTCAGGGTGACGCCCGATGCAAGCCTTCACAGGCCTGAACTCTTTGTATGTATTATGGAGGGAAAGAGACGGCGTGACATGCTGAGATACGTGTTCGGCGTGGTGACGGAAAGGCATCTCGGGTTCCGCGATGTGCGGTATCTGAAGGCTGGGTCGCTCGCGGTGGAAGGCATCGCCCATGTCCAGATAGACGGCGACTATCTCGGGAAAACCCCTGCGACGATCACCGTCGTTCCCGACGCCTTGAAGATTGTGTACTGAAGTCTGGCTTATGTGAAGTCGGAAATCGTGAAGCCAAGCATATTTTAGCCACAGAGATCACCGAGTTCTCAGAGAATGCAGGAAAAGAATCAATTTCAGCTTCCCGATTACTCCCGATTTCAGCAAGAAAATTCCTCCCCTCGATCCAATAAATCGTGAGGGAATCGTGAAGCTAAGAATTCTTCCTCTGTGCTCTCTGTGTGCTCTGTGGCGAAAGGGTTTCTATTACTTCTTTATTTTTTCCCCATAAGCTCGTTCACCCAGGAAAAGGCCGCTGCCGTAGTCGGAAACCCGACGGTGTTGATGAGGAGCGCGATGGTGTGATAGATTTCGTCTCTTGTCGCGCCCTCCTTTAAGGCCCTTTTCGCATGGGAATGGACGCCTCCTTCGGAATGCTGCGCAACACACGCGGCGAGTTGGACGAGGTGAGCGGTCTTCGCATCAAGAGGGCCCGCCTCCTTCGCGAGTTTGCCGGCCTCTTCATGGGCCTTCATGAGCCTGGAGAACCGTTTCTGGATCATGACGTAGTTCTTTGGATACTTTGGCATACGACACCTCCTTTTTTGAAAAGATTATAGCAGGAAAATGGGACACCGAACAGTAAGAAGCGGTTGCCACAGAGATCACCGAGATCTCAGAGAATGCAGGAAAAGAATCAATTTCAGTCTCTCGATCACTTCCCGATTACTCAAGATTTCAGAATCGTGAAGCTAAGAATTTTTTCTCTGTGCTCTCTGTGTGCTCTGTGGCTGAGGTGTGAGCGGTATCGAGAGCGACCGCCTCGGTTTAGTAGTGTTTTTTCAGCTCGAAAAGGACCTGCCTCGCTACGTCCTTGAGGGT
>DATJWU010000171.1:0-6142 GCA_035501055.1 Thermodesulfovibrionales bacterium | reverse complement strand
AGATAGACGCCCTGACCTCGATGGCATTGAACCCGATGCGCTACCTTATCGTTCCCAAGATCGTGGCAGCGATGATCGCCTTCCCCCTGCTCACCGCCATCTTTGACGTGATCGGCATTTACGGAGGATACGTCGTAGGCGTGAAGGTCCTCGGAGTAAGTTCCGGGACCTATTTCTCCCAGATGAAACATTTTGTCGAGATGAAGGACATTATCATCGGAACCTATAAATCGTTCAGTTTCGGGGTGCTCGTCCTGTGGATATGCTGCTACAAAGGCTTCTATACGGGATACGGCGCCGAAGGCGTCAGCAAGTCAACGACAGAGGCCGTGGTGATGTCGTCGGTGGTGATCCTTATATGGGATTATTTCCTCGGCTCACTCTTCATACAGTAGGGACCACAGGGGAACGCATGATCCAGATCGTCAACCTTATGAAATCCTTCGGACCTCAGAGGGTCCTTGACAACGTCACGTTGCAGGTGAACCACGGAGAACTGCTCGCGATCATCGGCGAAAGCGGGGGAGGGAAGAGCGTGCTCCTGAAGCACCTCATCGGCCTCCTCAGGCCCGACAAAGGCAAAGTGCTCATTGAAGGTGAAGACATCACGAAGCTGAGAGGGTCCGGACTCGACCGGATCCGGGAAAAATTCGGCGTCGTTTTTCAGGGGGGCGCCCTGTTCGACTCGCTGACCGTCTATGAAAATATCGCGTTTCCCCTCAGGGAAAAGACGAGACTTCCCGAGGCGGTGGTCCGGGAGAACGTGGAGGAAGCGCTGGAAGATGTGGGACTGAAAGGAGTCGAGAAGAAATATCCCGCGGAGATCAGCGGAGGGATGAAAAAAAGGGTCGCCCTCGCAAGGGCGCTCATCACGGAACCGAAAATCGTGCTCTTCGATGAACCTACGACCGGACTCGATCCTATTATGCTCCACACCATACACAAGCTCATTACGGATACTCACCGGAAGTACCGCTTTACCGGGGTGATGATCAGTCACGACATCCCCGAAATTTTTCATGTCGTCGACAGGATCGCCTTCCTCTATAAAGGCACCATAGAAGTGGTCGGGACTCCGAAAGAGATCCGCGCATCCACTGATCCCGTCGTGCACCAGTTCATTACCGGAAGTCTCAGGGGCCCAATCGAAGTGGCATAATGCGGACGTATAGACTAAAATTACTACAGAGGCACAGAGAGACCGGGCAGACAACTGTTCAGCGAACTCATCGCACGAACGATGCTCTGTACCTCCGTGTCTCTGTGGTTACTCATGGGGAGGATAAGGTATGAAAAAATTTGATCTCGAGCTGGCGGTGGGGTTCTTTCTGCTGATCGGCGTGCTCTGCCTCGGCTATATCTCGGTCAAACTCGGGAGACTCGAAGTCATCGGCGGAGGATATTACACCGTGTATGCCGATTTTGCCAAGGCGGGAGGAATCGGCGTCGGTTCGAGCGTGGAAATCGCGGGAGTCGAGGTGGGAAAGGTGAAGAGCATCCGTCTCGACAAGGACTATCAGGCCCTCGTCGCGATCGAGATCAGGAAGGACGTGAAGCTCCAGGAGGATGCCATCGCCTCGATCAAGACAAAAGGGCTCATCGGGGAGCGATACATCGCAATAGCCCCGGGGGGCTCCGACAAACTCATCGCCGACGGCGGGAAGATACGTGAAACGGAATCGGCGATCGACGTCGAAGAGATAATCTCAAAATATGCCTTTGGAAAGGTTTAGGAGGTATCGACCATGAAAAACACCGTCACTGTTCCCTTTCTTCTTTTTTTCTTTCTTTCTCTTTTTGCCTTTATCCCTGCGGGCGCAACTGCAGGCGAGCCGACTGATCAGGTGAAGCAGTCGGTAGATGCGGTCCTCGAGGTTCTGAAAAACAAGGATCTCTCGAAGCCGGAGAAAAAAGAGCAGAGGAGGGCCAAACTCCGCGCCATCATCTCCGAAAGGTTTGACTTTGAGGAGATGGCGAAACGGTCACTCGCCCAGCACTGGAAGAAGAGGACGCCCGAGGAGCAGAAGGAGTTCGTCGCCCTCTTCACCGATCTCCTCGAAAATACATACCTCAAGAAGATCGAACGGTACCATAACGAGAAGATCGTGTATCGCGATGAAAAGACGGACGCCAATTACGCCACCCTGAAGTCAAGCATCCTGACGGCCCAGGAAACCGAAATCCCCTTAGAGTACAGACTGCTGAAGAAGGGCGGCAAATGGATGGCCTATGATGTCATGGTCGAAGGGGTGAGTCTTGTGAACAACTACCGGAACCAGTTCAACGACATCATCCGCACCAGCTCCTATGACGAACTCGTGAAGAGGATGAAGAACAAAGCGCTCAAGGAGCCTGTGTCCTGACCTTTTGGCTACTCTTTGATCTTGTGGCGCCGGTGCTCGGTATAGGCGTTCTTCATCGCCGTGTAAGGATCGACGGCTGATTCCTTAAAGTCTTCGTATTCTCCGATTCTGAGGGAAGTCCTGTTGAGGAGCTCGTACGCGTCGATCGACACGGCATCCCAGAAGAAAGGGGTGACATAGTTTACGGGATTGAGGAAGGTATCGCCTGCGCGCCCCACGCCGTCCCTGAGAGAGGAAGGCCCCAGAAGCGGCAGGACAATATAGAAACCCTCACCGAAGCCGTAGACCCCGAGTGTCTGCCCGAAGTCTGCATCCTGGGCCGGGAGATTCGGGTTCCGTGAGGCCAGGTCAAAGAGTCCCCCGAATCCGATCGTTGAATTCATGAGGAAACGCGCCAGTTCAATGCCCGCCGCTTTCATCTTCAACTGAAGCAGCGAGTTCACAAACCTGACGGGCATGGTGATGTTCTGAAAGGCATTTCGCACCCTCACCCGCACGACTTCCGGAACGATAAAATTATATCCCTGGGCGACAGGCTTCAAAAGCCAGAAATAGAACTTGTCGTTGACCCCAAAGAAAAAGCGGTTTAATGACTCAAAGGGGTCGGGAACCGGTTTCGTTTCTTCGACTTCCTCCTGAGCCGCTTCGCCTCCCGCTTCCGGGGCGACCGGAGGCTGCCTCTTATCATACACCGGCGCGGGGTGGGCGCCTATGTCCGGGGCGACCGGAGACTTCACTTCATCCTTCACCCCCACAGGGTCGGCACCCGTGTCCGGGGGGATCGAAGACTGCCCCTCCTCCTTCACCCCCACAGGCTCGCCGCCCGCCGCCGGGCTGCCCGAAGGCTGGCCTTCATCGTACACTGGCGCGGGGTGGGCGCCTATGTCCGCATCTGCATACACGAATACCGGCAGAAAAAAAAGCATGAGAAACACGAGACATCCCGCAGCACCGTTTCTTGTCACAACCGATTTCATTGTTCACTCCTTTGTCGTCTTCTTGATCACCCTACCTCTCATTGTATCGAATCGTCGGAAAAAGTCCACCCTCCCCTGCAAAGACGGTCCTGACCTGCGCCCGGGGTGCATGAGAGGACTGTCCCGTGAAGGGCCGGTAGTTATTGACTTTTTCAGCCACACTAGTGTTTAATATTAC
This sequence comes from Thermodesulfovibrionales bacterium, assembly GCA_035501055.1. GTDB lineage: Bacteria > Nitrospirota > Thermodesulfovibrionia > Thermodesulfovibrionales > UBA9159 > DATJWU01. The sequence goes on along the minus strand of DATJWU010000171.1, from coordinate 2,624 downwards.
TTCGGAGGTGATTGGGAAATGTACGCAATTGTCGAAACAGGCGGAAAGCAGTACAAGGTCGCCGAGGGTGATACCATACGGGTGGAGAAAATTTCGTCGGAAACAGGAGCAGTTCTGGACCTTGAACGGGTCCTCGCAGTCGTAGACGGAGCGAACACAGTTTTCGGCACCCCTTATGTTCAGGGCGCGGAGGTGAAGGCCGAAGTGGTCGGTGAGGGAAAGGCGAAAAAAGTGCTCGTGTACAAAAAACGGCCCCGGAGGGTCTATGAGAAGCTGACGGGCCACCGGCAGCCCTTCACGACACTGAAGATTAAAGAAGTACGTTTCGGAGGATAATCATGGCACATAAGAAAGGCGTAGGAAGTTCAAGAAACGGCCGCGACAGCGAGTCCAAGAGACTCGGCGTAAAGAAATACGGAGGTCAGTTCGTTCGCGCCGGCAATATTATCGTCAGACAGAGAGGGACCCAGTTCCATCCGGGAAGCAATGTAGGGACCGGCAGGGACTATACGATCTTTGCCCTGATTGACGGAGTGGTGAAGTTCGAGCGCAAGGACAGGGATCGCCAAAAGATAAGCGTCTATCCGGTAGTGGAGCCCGCAGCCGCGAGTTAGCACCGGCACTTGATAGAGAAAGAAAAGGCGGGTATTATCCCGCCTTTTTTATTTTCTTTGCAATACCCATAAAATTGCCACAGAGCTCACAGAGAAAATGCGTTCAGCGGGGAAATGGATGACTGAAAAGTATTTTGCATGGGGTGATTAAGTGCAGTTTATCGACTATGTAAAGATCCATGTCAAGGCAGGCGACGGAGGGCGGGGCTGCGTCAGCTTCAGGAGGGAGAAGTACGTCCCGCGAGGAGGTCCCAACGGAGGGGACGGCGGGAAAGGCGGAGACATCATCATTCGCGCATCCGCCGAGATGAACACCCTCCTCGATCTGCGGTACCTCCACGAATACAGGGCCGAGAGGGGGGAGCACGGCATGGGCAAGAACATGCACGGCAGAAACGGTGAGGACCGGGTCATCCCTGTTCCCGTGGGAACCATAGTAAAAGATGAAGAAACAGGTGAAGTGCTCGCAGACCTCGACGCCCCCGGCAAGGACGTCGTCGCCGCCCGGGGAGGAAGGGGCGGCCAGGGCAACCAGCATTTCGCGACCGCTACGCGCCAGGCACCGCGCTTTGCGCAGCCGGGAGAGGGGGGAACAGAACGCTTTCTCATCATCGAACTGAAACTTCTCGCCGACGTGGGCCTCATCGGTCTTCCCAACGCGGGGAAATCGACGCTCATCTCCGTGATCTCCTCTGCAAGGCCGAAGATCGCCGACTACCCGTTCACGACGCTTGTCCCGGTGCTCGGCGTCGTCAAGGTCGAAGACCTGCGGAGCTTCGTCTTTGCCGATATCCCCGGTCTCATCGAGGGCGCCCACAGGGGTGCGGGTCTCGGCTTTCAGTTTCTAAGGCATGTGGAGCGCACGTCGCTCCTCCTCCACCTCGTCGATGTCTCGGTTGCGCTCACGACCGATCCCGTGGAAGACCTTCTGAAGATACAGAAGGAACTCGCACTTCACAGCGAGGTCCTTGCCGGCAAGCCCCGGATCGTGGTGGCGACGAAGATCGATGCCGTCGACGGGACGCGTCTTGACAGACTCAGGCAATACTGCAATGATAATGACACTTCCTTCTTTGCGCTCTCGGCAGTGACCGGCGAAGGAGTGAAGGAACTCATCAGGCACGTGGCGAGGCGACTCGAGAATTTGCAATGAAACGGCTTGTGATAAAGATCGGCTCAAATATCCTCACCGCACAGGGCGGCGGCCTTGACATGGAGAGGATGCAACTCCTCGCCGATGACATCGCCGCAGTGCGGGAGTCTGGCGCTGAAACGGTGGTCGTCTCTTCGGGTGCGGTCGCAGCGGGAATGAAGAAACTCGGCCTGAAAGAAAAGCCGAAGGATATCATCCTCAAGCAGGCGACTGCGGCGGTCGGTCAGAGCAGCCTTATGTGGGCATACGAGAAATGTTTCGCCGCCCACGGCAAGAAAGTGGCGCAAATACTGCTCACCCGCGATGATTTCTCCGACAGAAAGCGCTACATGAATTCAAGAAACACCCTCATCACCCTGCTTTCCTACGGGGTCATTCCGGTGATCAACGAAAACGATACCGTGGCGAGCGATGAAATACGCTTCGGCGACAACGACCACCTCGCCTCACTCGTGGCGGGAATGATCGAGGCCGACCGGTTCGTCATCCTCTCCGATGTGGACGGACTCTTTACCGATAATCCGTGCAGAACCGCAGAGGCGACGCTGATAGGACGGGTGGACGAGATCACCCCTGCGCTTCTTGCAAAGGCGGGCGGCGCAGGGTCCGTCGTCGGCACGGGCGGCATGTATTCGAAGATCCTTGCCGCGCAGAGAGCAGTGAACAACGGCATACCGGTGAACATCATCAACGGGAGGACCGCCGGCGCCCTTCTTTCCCTGCTGCAGGGCACGCCCCTCGGCACGGAATTCCTTACGAAGAAAGGCAAGATGCCTTCAAGGAAACGATGGATCGCCTACGGGAGCAAGACCAGAGGGAGCATAGCCATCGACGATGGCGCAGTGAGGGCGCTCGTG
>DATJWU010000170.1:0-4449 GCA_035501055.1 Thermodesulfovibrionales bacterium | reverse complement strand
CTCTTCTTCACCAGGATGAACAGGAGACGTCCGAGGACCGCGCTGATACAATGTATTCCACGGAGGGGAATGATGCGCGAGAACAGGAGAAGCCCGTAGACCAGCAGGTATTCCACGACCTGCAGGACAGGACCTTTTTTCTTTTTCTTCTTTTTAGGAGGAGGTTGTATCACCGGTTATGAAATTAAAACCGCCTGGAACGGAGTGGAATAACATAACCGGCACAAGACCTGCCGACGAGGGCCATTATCTTGCTGAGAGACGGATACTTCCCGCAGCAAACAATGAGTGGATGAAGCATGGAAACTAAAGGGCCTGTACTACTGAAACACACGATTGCCCTCCTGACCCATAGCTCACCGTCATGAAGCAGGGCCCCTGACCTGGCTGGTGGGACCCTGATATTTTGAGATCACGGTAATCGCGTTCCGCCTCGATAAAATTCAGCGTAGCGGGCACCCTCCCCTCTCTCACCGACCTGATTCCGAGGATGATCTCTCCGATGTCGCTTGCGGCACCGAGGTGACCGGTGTACGGTTTCAGCCCGCATATTGGGATGTCAGGCTTCCTGCCGCTGAAGACAGTCGTGATCGACCTCAATTCCGACCTGTCTCCCTCGACTGAGGCAAGCCCGTGTCCGCAGATAAAGGCGTATTCTCTGTGGTCAATGCCTGCCGCGTCGAGCGCCCGCCTCATGCTCTGCGCAGTCACCTCGGGAGGAACGCCGAGGCCGTCGTCATCGGATAAGGCGATGCTGTTTCCAAACCCTTTCACCTTTCCGAGTATTCTTGCCCCCCGCCTTTCGGCGCGCACGGCATTTTCGAGAAAAAGAGCTGCGCCTCCTTCCCCTGTGATGAATCCATCCCTTTCAGCGTCAAAGGGCCGGTAAGAATGAATGCCCTTTGTGCAGGATGAAAGCATCCCGAGCCCCTTCATCTCGCAGAGGGGCACCTCGGTGATCCAGTTTCCGCAGCCCACCGCGACCGCGACATCCGCATAACCGTCTGCGACGCTGCGGTATGCAAGTTCGAAGGCCTCCGCTCCGCAGGGAGAATGACTCGCCAAAGAGGTATTCGGACCCATGCACCCGAGAAACGCTGATATGGACGTGAAGGGGTTATTCATGATCGACTCAAGAAGGAAGTAAGGGTTGATTTTGGAGAGTGACGACTCGTTGAGCACTGTGTGATCGATCACCTTCCATGAACCCTTTGTCGCGTCGCTGAGGGCCTCGTGCATGAAAGCACAGTCCGCCTTCGTCAGGTCACCCGACGCGATATAGAGTCCCCTTCTGGACGGTTCCGTATCGGAGAGGTCTGCCCCTGCCTGAAGGAAGGCCTCGCGAACTGCGGCGAATCCCAGGAGGGAACTCCGGTTGAGAAATTTCATCTGTCGCTGGAGGGCGGGGGTGATATCACTGCCTGCATTCAGTTCAGCGACGATACCCCTGTACTGCATGAATCGCGGCAATGCATCGGCGGGGATGTGGGCAATGCCGATCTTCATTCCAATCACGTTTCTCCAGTTTTCTTCCACGCCCGTACCCAGGGGAGTCACAAGCCCTGCGCCGGTAATGACCACTTCCCGCGTGTCGCTCATATGCCGTCCCTCGTCAGCAGGGAATAGAATCTCCGCTGGCTGTCGATATCTTCGATCTCTGCCATGGGGATTATCTCTCCCCAGAATTCTGCAGAAGCCTTTTTCTTTCCGTCTACCAGAGCAGTTCCTGTATAGATCCTCTTCCCGGGTTCCGACTGAGGTGAGACTTCGACGGCAAGCTCGACCCGGTCGCCGGGGAGCGAGAAGCCGTAAAACCTCGAGGACTTCACCGCGGAGAGCAGGAACCAGTTCCTGAAGTCGGACGACGCAGCCTCGAGCCATCCGGTCAACTGGGCCAGCGCCTCGAGGAGCAACACCCCGGGCATGACAGGGTTTCCGGGAAAATGGTACTCGAGGAAATCCTCGCTCATGGCGATATTCTTTATCCCCCGGATTTTCTCTCCTGCCTTCACTTCAACGATACGGTCGACGAGTAGGTAACGCATCTCTCCTCCGATCTCCGATTTCACTCACCGGTGAGAAACACCGAGGCGACGGCGTACAGCGACACATGGGAGATCGAGACCGCACACTGCCGTATCTTCCGTCTCTCTGCCATCTTTGCAGCCCAGCCTTTTATCACGATCTCGGGCTTGCCCGAAGCGGTTGTACGGATCTCAATTTCCTGAAAGACATGGTCGATACCGGTCCCATGGAAACCGGTTCCCATGGCCTTCATATACGACTCTTTTGCCGCAAATCGGCCTGCGAAGTGCAATGAGGGGTCCTTTCTCGACAGACAGTATTCCCGTTCCCCTTCGGTAAACAGTGCCTCAGCGAGCCCGGGATTCCGGCCGAGGACAGCCCTGAATTTTTCCACGTCGACAATATCAATGCCCTGACGGATACGGCTCATGCGATGCTTAACCCCCCGTCAATGACGATTGTCTGACCGGTGATATAATCCGCCTTGTCAGAGGCAAGAAAGACGACGAGGTTCGCCACGTCAGCTGGGATGCCGAACCTCCCGCCGGGTATCCCCTTGAGAATCATCTCGCCTGCCCTCTTTCTCACCCTCGTCGTCATGTCGGTAGTAATCATGCCCGGCAGAATCGCATTTACCTGTATTCCCTTCCCGGAAAGTTCGACCGCACAGGCACGCGTGAAGGCGACGAGCCCTCCCTTTGCGGCAGCATAGTTCGTCTGCCCCCTTCCTCCCCTGATGGCGCTGATGGAGGCTATGTTTATGACCTTTCCCGAGTGGGTGGAGAGCATCATCTCTGCGGCATGACGGGTGCAGAGAAATGATCCTCTCAGGGTGAGATTCATGACCTTGTCCCATTCGGGGAGCGTCATGCTCAGCAGGAGGTTGTCCTTTATGATGCCTGCATTGTTCACGAGGATATCGATCTTCCCGTACTCTTTCCTGATGAATGCGAACAGCTTCTCGACCTCCTCGGGGACGGCTATGTCCGCGCGGAATATTTCGGCATTCCGCCCTGAGCGGATAATCTGCTCCTTCACCTTTTCGGCCTCGTCCTGCGACCGAAGGTAATTGATGATCACACACGCGCCTGCATCTGCAAGACAGACGCTCGTCTCTCTTCCGATCCCCCGGGACCCCCCGGTTACCAGTGCTACCTTGTCAGTCAGGTCTATCTTCATCGCTGCTCCTCACGGCATTTCTTCACCACCACCGACGCATTCTGACCGCCGAACCCGAAGGAATTCGAGATGGCGGCCCTCACCGTCTGCATCCTCTTTACGCCCGGCACATAGTCGAGATCGCATCGGGGATCGGGCTGTGAGAGGTTTATCGTGGGGTGGATCGCGTCTCTCTGCACGCTCAGCACGGTAAAGACGAATTCAGGCGCACCGGAGGCTGCCAGGGTGTGGCCGATCATCGACTTGCTCGAACTGATCGGAATCCTGTATGCGCGGTCTCCGAAGACCTCCTTGACGGCTGCCGTTTCGACGACATCGTTCAGCTTTGTGCTCGTGCCATGGGCATTGATGTAGTCTATCTCATCAGTGCCGAGCGCCGCATCACGAAGAGAGGCCCTCATCGCCTGCACTGCGCCGCGGCCTTCGGGATGGGGCCGCGTGAGCTGGTATGCATCGAGGGATGCACCATATCCTGCGACCTCAGCATAGATCCGCGCCTTTCTCCGCAGCGCGTGCGATTCCTCCTCGAGGATCGCGACTGCTGCTCCTTCAGCCATGACGAGGCCGGAGCGCTTTCTGTCAAAGGGCCTGCTGACGGTCCCGGGTTCTTCGTGAGAGGTCGACGCCGCATTGAGAAGGACAAAGAAGATCAGGCCGACGGGATTGGTCATCGCGTCAGCGCCGCCGACTGCCATGACGTCGGCCTCGCCCCGCGCGATCGCCCGGTAGCCGATGCCGATGGCCTGGGTGGCCGACGCACAGGCTGCGGTGATCGTTGCATTCATTCCATGCAGACGGAACTTCTTCCCGATGAGCGCTGAGGACCGGTGAGAAGGATTCCTTATGAGTGACTCCCTGTGCACCTCTGAAAGCTCTCTGCCGAAGCGGACCACATCGAAGGTGTGGTCCTTGCCGGTCCATCGGGCGATATCCTCCAGCCGGTTGATCCCGATCCCCGAGGCAAGGGCGACGCCGTATCGGTCACGGTCACCATAGTCCCCGGGAAGTGCGGCATCATCAGATGCCTGCCCGGCTGCCCAGAGGGCAAGGAGGGTCTTCGCCTCTCCTTCGGCCGCGGCCTCTTCCCTGAACTCCTTTTCTATCGTCTGCATGTCCTCCGGCCGTATCGCCCCGACGGCCTGAATGGGAGAACTGTCGGAGCTTGGGCAATCGAGCTTCCGTATGCCCGACTCACCGTTCAGCACGCGCTTCCAGTTCTCTTCCAACGAGAGGCCGAGGCAGGTT
>DATJWU010000169.1:0-4541 GCA_035501055.1 Thermodesulfovibrionales bacterium | reverse complement strand
ACACCATAGACAAGCTCCATAAGAAATGCCCTGTCACGGCTGTCAAGGGAGACCGAGAAACGGTCGAGGACGTCTTTAGGCTTCGCGCCCCTTTGCCATATCTCCTCCAGGGCGGCTATCGCGAGTTCTCTTGTGTTTTCCATAATTTCTCCAGCCTGGCAGCGCATGAAATGTCAGACAGGAATGCTTCAAGTGCCTTGCACATGCGATGTAGGATTCCAAGCGCGTGCATGATCGGCTGTCCCGAGAGTGACAATTGGTAATCGCGTACCGCAGCGTGGTCGTCGACTTCCCGAGGTATCGCGATGCAAGGCCTTTCAGCATGCCTGCCCTCCGGGTCTGGGACGAGAAGGTCTATTCTCCGCAAAGGAAGGTTATCGCTTCCCGTACTTTATCGAGACTGACCTTCGTGTTTACACAGGGGCCGAAGGGCCGTTCATTGGTGATCCCCAGGACCGGAAGGGGAAAAGAGTCTGCAATGCCGCTGCTGAGGTCCCGTTCGCAGGCAACCGCGACGACCGCCTGGGGACGCACGTCCTCCAGGATCTTTCTCGCAAGGTTTCCGCCGGTCGCGACAAAGAGTTTGAGCTTCTTTTCGTCAGCGAGACCGATGAGGTCCTTGATCCCGCATTTGCCGCACCGCTTGCATTTGTAAATGTCGTGGGTAATTCGTATGTCGCATTCGGTAATCTGGAGACAGTGGGGGAGCAGGAGGAGAATTCTGCTCGTTCTCGGTCTCTCACGCTTCACGAGCCTGTTGTTCAGATCGATGAGCACCGCCTGAAGCCTCTCCTTCCGTTTCTTCGAAAAAGCGCCGATGAGCATGAAGAGCGGATGGAGGACCTTGAGCGTGAACCCCCTTGCCAGGCGTGTGGAGTTCATCGAAGGGCCTGTCCTTTCGTGAGCCTTCTCCCCTGCAGGAAGGAGGTGGCTGACATCGGCCTTTTTCCCGGAGGCTGGAGTTCGATGATCGAAAGAAGCCCATTGCCGGTGCCGACAACCAGCTCTCTGACATCCGCCTTTTCGACAATGCCCGGCCTTCCGATGCCGGGAACGGGTTCTGCCTTGAGTATTCTCAGTGCCTCGTCCCCCAAACGGCAATGGGCGACAGGCCATGGATTCATCCCGCGGACAAAGTTGAATATCTCGACGGCGCTCCTCTCCCAGTCGATGAGGCCGTCCTCTTTTTTGAGCGGAGGGGCGAATGTCGCCTCACCCGCCTGGGCGCGAGGAATGACAGAGCCGTCGCGGATGCGCCGGACGGTCTCGACGAGAAGCTTCGCGCCCAGTTCGGAAAGTGTTGCGCCGAGGCTTCCCGCGGTATCCTCTTTTCCGATCATGAGGTCCTGCGCGAGGAGGACAGGACCGGTGTCGAGGCCCTCATCCATACGCATGGTCGTGACCCCGGTCTTTTCTTCGCCGCGTATGATTGCCCAGGAAATCGGCGCGGCCCCGCGGTATTTCGGGAGGAGAGAGGCATGTACATTGATGCAGCCGAGGCGGGGCATTTCAAGGATTTCTTTCGGAAGGATCTTGCCGTATGCCACGACCGCAATGCATTCAGGTTCAAGTGAGGCGAGGGTATCGAGAAATGCCCTGTCTTTCATCCTGGCTGGCTGCACGATCGGAAGTCCTGCCTCAAGTGCGGCGGTCTTTACCGGAGGAGCAGAGAGGATGTGGCCCCTTCCTTTGGCCTTGTCGCTCTGCGTGACGACGAGGCTTACCGTTTCCCCGCTTTTAAGAAGTGCCGCAAGGGAAGGGACGGCAAAGGCGGGGGCACCGAAGAACACAATGGACACGAACTAAACCTTCGAGAGGGATTTCTGGAAGCGCTTTTTGAAGAACTCTCTCTTGATGCTGCTTATCCTGTGGATGAGCAGCGTGCCGTTCAGGTGATCGATCTCGTGCTGGAGTGCCCTCGAAAGAAGTCCTTCACCCGCTATCTCCGTCGGGGTGCCCTCTCTGTCGAGACCGCGGACGCTCACTCTTTCGGCCCTCTTCACCATGGTCTGAAAGTCGGGCAGGCTCAGGCATCCCTCTTCACTTTCGATCTCTCCCTCTGCCATGACGATCTCAGGATTGATCAGCACGATCAGAGGCGTTCTCTCTTCGTCCCTGACGCTCACATCAATGACGATGAGCCTTGCGGATACCCCGACCTGGGGCGCGGCCAAACCGATTCCCGGGGCGGCGTACATCGTCTCGATCATGTCGTCGATAAGACGCTGAAGGTCTCTGTCTATTCCCATGACCGGTGCCGCCTTCTTCATCAGCACGCTGTCGGGATACTCTTTGATTTCGAGCACTGCCATGCATTATTATATCACAAATCGTTATGGATGCTGGCGGTATGCCGGTACGAAAAAGTGAAGTTCTTCCGGAGGACACTATGAGAGGAGAAGCGATGGTGCTTAAGACCGAAATGCCTGATGTGGGTGTTCCCCGCAGAGGGAAGGTGAGAGATATCTACGACCTCGGGGAGCATCTTCTCCTCGTGGCGACCGACAGGATATCGGCCTTTGACGTCGTCCTTCCCAACGGAATCCCGGGCAAAGGCAGGGTGCTTACGCAGATATCACTTTTCTGGTTTCGCCTGATGGAGGGGATCGTGACGAACCATATCGTTGCCTCGGACGTTTCGGACTTTCCTGCGGTGCTGAAGAAGTACCGCGACACCCTCGAAGGCAGGAGTATGCTCGTAAAAAAGACGCGACCCCTTCCGATCGAAAGCATCGTCCGGGGCTATCTCTCAGGGAGCGGGTGGAAGGAATACGGGGAAAGAGGGACTGTCTGCGGTATAGCGCTTCCCCAGGGACTGTCCGAATCCGCCCGGCTGGACGAGCCGATCTATACGCCGAGCACAAAGGCCGAGGAGGGTCACGACATCAACATATCCTTTGCAGAGGCAAAGAAGATTGTCGGAGACCGTGTGGCGGATGCGGGAAAGGGATTGAGTCTCGGCATCTATGAGAAGGCGAGGGAGTTTGCCGAAAAGAAAGGGATTATCATTGCCGATACGAAATTTGAGTTCGGTCTCCTCGGCGACGACGTGATCCTGATCGATGAGATACTCACCCCTGATTCTTCGCGTTTCTGGTCCCTTCGCGAGTACCGGCCGGGAAGGAGCCAGGATAGTTTCGACAAGCAGATCGTCCGTGACTACCTCCTCACCCTCGACTGGGACAAGACGGCGCCCGGGCCGGTGCTTCCCGATGATATCGTCGAAAAAACCGCGGCGCGGTACCGGGAAATTATGGAGATACTCACGCGCTGAGGACCTCTCAGGCGGGTTTGCGCCCCGTGCTTATCCTGAGCCATGATGTATTCAATGAGCGCTCCGGGACCGTAATTGCAATTGCGATTACAAGTCAGCCGCAGCGGGCCGGATTCCCGATGACTCTGGAATTGAAAACAGGTAATTTACCAGGACGGTCATGGATCAACATGTACTCCCGATGCTGATGAGTTATCACCTGAAGAGAAATGCTGCCGAGGAAGTCTGCCAGTGACAATAAACAAGTTCAGCGTTCCCGCCAAGTTCTGGTCCGAAGATCGGAACCTGAAGTGGCTGCTTGTAGCTCTTGTACTGGACATGTTTATACTCGATCCTCTGGTAAGTGTGTTCACCAGGGGGCTTGCACTCACGGTCATAAACAGTTTAGCCTTCGCAGTGGTACTCTTTTTGGGCCTCCTTACCTTAACCCGGCATAAAGTCATCCAGATTATCTTTGCCGGGATTACCGTAATAATCATCTCGGTGCGATTCGGATATTTCATCTTCAGAGAAGATTGGCTGCTGGTGTGGGACATCCTGTTGTCAATGGCGTCTCTCATTGCATTTGTGATTGTTCTTTTGATTTATGTCTACCAGGAGGGTCCGGTGACAAGACACCGGATTGGCGGAGCCATTGCCGCATACCTGCTGATCGCACTGGCGTGCGCTTTCGGCTATCTTCTGATCGAGCTTCTGATCCCCGGGGCCTTTCACTTCCCGGACAGCGCGCCAAGGATCACCGACATGCGATTTGTGAGGACCTTCTATTATTTCAGCGTCTCCACCCTTACCACAGTGGGGTACGGGGACGTCACTCCTGTACATCCCTTCGCGCGAAATCTGGCGATGATGGAGGCTCTTATCGGTCAGCTCTACCCGGCCACCCTTATCGCGCGGCTGGTTACTTTGCACATAGCCACAGGACGGACAAATAAAGACAGGTAGAAGTCTATGCAACTCCGGGTCTTCGTTTCAGGCGAAGATGGTGGACGACCTTCTCGTGCTTTGGGCGTTCTCGAAAGAAAACTTGTTTATTGTAAGAGAGAACCCTACAGGAATATCAGATTTCCGCTGATAGCCTTATGCTCTGTTGTCATGTAACGTTGGGATTGAACCAACGTTATCCTGAAGGAGCGTTATGTCTGCTCATCGGCCCCTGGTTACGGAAAAGACCCACATCGACAGGGTTATCGACGAAGATCTTAGTCTGACCCGTCTCGTGTATTCCTACATCGCATTTTCCTCCTTCTGGCTGGTGTTCGGGACG
>DATJWU010000168.1:0-2624 GCA_035501055.1 Thermodesulfovibrionales bacterium | reverse complement strand
CAAGAGACAAGGCGAGGACGGAAAGAGAGAGCATATTGAGGACCCACCGCGGGATGAAGAAGGTCTTCCTGAATTCGAGGAAGAGGGAAGAGAGGAAAAGGGCGAGAAAGAAAACAGGGTAGAGCAGACCGACCTGGCTCCATACCGAGAAGACACTGAGCGCACCTACGAGATAGGTAATCCCCGTTGCGATGGCTTCGATGCTCAGGGGGGAATCACTCTTCAGTGCCATAAAGGGCAAGCTCCGTGAGGAGAGCGGACTTGTGTGCGGCAGAGGCGGCCGGCCGAAAAATCTTCTGGTGCAACTTCAGTCCGACCGGCACGTTCTTCCTGAGAAGGTTCAGGATCATGTAGGTCACAAAGGAGATCCTCTCTTCACCGTTCCTCGCAGCGACCTTATTGAAATCGATCAGGACCGGCTGGTCCGAGAGTGACGACAACTCACGGGTCTTGAGCTCTCCTGTTTTTGCGGTGGCCTTCCAGCTGATATACTTCAGGGGGTCACCCTGGACATAGTCCCTTATCGAAATTGTATCCGAATCAAAGCCGGTCCTGTCGGAGTACTGCTCCCCCCGGGCACGACGCTGTTCTCCGAAGACAACGCCGGGCCCGCATTGCTTCGGCTCAGGGAAAACGACCCTTTCAGACCCTTCTCCTGTCTTTCTGCAGCGGACAAAGAAATTAAAGGGAAAGACGGAACAGACGTGGACATTCCCGAGAGTAAATCTCCCTCTGTGTGCGACGGAGAACGTCAGATGCCTCACTGTCTCGGCTTCGGGATCTACATAGGGAAAGAGTATCCTGTGCTCTCCCGCGACGACCCACAGCAGGAACCCTGGGAGGAATCTCTTCCTGTTCCTGACCCGCACCTTTATCGGCGCCGGCCTGTTGGCGTACATCTCTCCCGGCAGTTCCAGGGTGACGTCGAGGGCGGAGATGTTTCTCTTCCCGAAAAGACCGGAGAGGCCCATGAAACTCAGAAAGACCGATACCACAAGGTAGAGCAGATTATTGGCGGTATTGACCGCGGCGAAGCCCAGGATGAGCGTGACGGCGATATAGATCCATCCCGCCTTGGTGATCCGTATTACGCGGGGACCGGGATCTCTTCTATCGCCGTCCGTATGATCTCCTTCTTGTCGAGCCTCTCATACTCCTCCCGGAAGATCACTCGGTGGGGCATCGTATATTCCGCGAGTTCCTTTATGTCTTCGGGGATGACAAAGTCTCTTTCGCTGAAGTAGGCGTTAGTTTTCGCCGTCGCGGTGATCGCGAGGGCACCGCGTGTGGAGAGTCCGGCAACGAGATACCTGTTCTTCCGTGTGGCCTCGACAATCCCGAGGATATAATCGAGGATACTGTCCGAGACATAGATCTCGTTCCTGATCGACTGCTGCATACCGATCACTTCATCCTTGTCCATCAGCGACTGAACGGAGTAGAGCTCCTCTCTTCTGCTTCCGCCTTTGAGGATCTCGATCTCGGATTCCCGGAGCGGATATCCTATGCCGATCTTCATCATGAAGCGGTCGAGCTGCGACTCCGGAAGGGGGAAGGTGCCGAACTGCTCCACGGGGTTCTGCGTCGCGATTACGAAAAAAGGTTTTCGGAGGGTGTAGGTTTTTGATTCCACCGTAACCTGCTTCTCCCCCATCGCCTCGAGAAGGGCGCTCTGTGTCTTCGGCGTCGCCCGGTTGATTTCGTCGACAAGGACGATGTGGCTGAAAACCGGGCCGGGATGGAACTCGAACTGTCCGGAATTCTTGTTATACATGGAGAGGCCCGTGATGTCCGTGGGCAGGAGATCGCTCGTGCTCTGTATCCTGCCGAAGCTGAGCCCGAGGGCCTTTGCGATGCCTATCGCGAGCGTCGTTTTTCCAAGGCCTGGCAGGTCCTCGATCAGGAGGTGCCCTCCGGAGAAGAAACAGATGAGGGCCAGCCGCAACGCCCGTGATTTCCCATGGAGATAGGGCGAGAGGACTTTTATGATTTCATCGATCTTTCTGTTTGTCTGTTCCATGGGAAACCTCTTTCTATTGTAGCAACAAACCGCCCCTTCCGTCTCCCCGCTTAACTCTGGTAGAATAAAACACAGAGCCGCAGAGATCACAGAGTTGATAGAGATTAAGGGAAAAGGGGTTGAACCAACCGGACGCATCACCCGCTGTCCTATCTCCCTGAATCGTGGTCTTCTGAACTTGTTGTTCTCGGTGTCCTCTGTGGCAAATTTCAGTATTAAAGGAGACTATGATAGCGATAGTCGATTACGGAATGGGGAATCTGAGGAGCGTCGAGAAGGGTTTCCTGAAAGTGGGCGTGGACGCGCGGGTCGTCACCGATCCGGGTGCAGTCGATAATGCGGAAGGGATCGTCCTTCCCGGCGTCGGGGCCTTCAGGGACTGTATCAGGAACCTTACGGATGCGAACCTCACCGAGGCGATCATCAGGGGAATCAGGAAGGGCAAACCCTTCCTCGGCATCTGTCTCGGACTCCAGGTCCTTTTCAGCGAATCCGAGGAGTTCGGCTCCTGCAAGGGCCTCGACCTCTTCAGGGGGAGGGTGGTGCGCTTCCCTCAGACTGAACTGAAGGTCCCTCACATGGGCTGGAACAGTCTGGAGGTGCG
>DATJWU010000167.1:0-4256 GCA_035501055.1 Thermodesulfovibrionales bacterium | reverse complement strand
ATCGACGAGGCCTCCTGCAAAGGTATGCGGAGAGGCGATATCGAGGTAAGCATGCTCCACGCGAATTTTTTCATCAACAGGGGAAACGGTCTGGCGTCCGACTTCCTCGCGCTCATGGACGCTGTTCGGGAGCGGGTCGTGAAGACCTTTGGCGTCCTCCTTGAGCCGGAGATACGAATCGCTGGAAGAAAGTGAATCGTGAAGCGCGAAATAAGGAATGAAATAGGGATGACCAATGCTCCTGACTGAGAAGCGGATAGGCGTGTTGATGGGCGGCGTATCCGCCGAGAGAGAGGTTTCGCTGAAGAGCGGGGCCGCGGTACTCGGGGCGTTGAAAGGACTCGGCTACCGCGTTTCAGGGATCGATGCCGGTGCCGATCTCTGTGAGGTGCTGAAGAAGGAGATTATAGAGATCGCGTTCCTTGTCCTTCACGGAGGACAAGGGGAGAACGGGGCGATTCAGGGCCTTCTCGAGGTCCTGGGAATCCCCTACACCGGCTCCGGTGTGCTCGCCTCCGCCCTTGCGATGGACAAGGAGGCAACGAAAAAGATCTTTCTGCACCATTCCATCCCTGTTGCGCCCTTTGTGGTCCTGGGCAGGCGGCAGGACGCTGTGCCGGATTTCCCCCTGCCCTGGGTCGTGAAGCCCGCGACAGAGGGCTCGAGCATCGGCGTGAGCATTGTGAAGGACGATGGGGCGGCAGCGGCAGCGGTGAAGGATGCCTTCAGGTACGGAGACAGGGTGATTGTCGAAAAATACATCAGGGGCAAAGAAGTGCAGATCGGGATCCTCGGCGACAGGGTGCTCGGCGCGGTCGAGGTGAGGCCGAAGACAGAGTTCTACTCCTATGAAGCGAAATACACCGCAGGAATGACCGAGTACATCCTCCCTCCTGAAATAATTCCGACGCTGCGTGCGGAAGCCGAGAAGACCGCGCTCGCGGCCCATCAGGCCCTGGGCTGCAGGGGAGCGACGCGGGTCGATCTCATCATCGACGATGAAGACAATTCCTATGTCCTTGAGGTGAACACCATTCCCGGCATGACAGAGACAAGTCTCCTTCCGAAGATCGCGAGGCAGTCGGGGTTCGACTTCCCCGCCCTCATTGAGGCGATTCTCTCGGAAACGATTCAGGGAGTCGTGAAGGCATGAACGCCCTCACGCGGACAAGGCCGCGCAAGACTTCAGAAAAGACAAAGATGAAGAAGCGCTCCCTTATTCTTGCCCTTGTGGTCCTCCTTGCCGGCGCAGGGGTTGCCCTCAGCCTCTTCCTCTCCAGGGCGGCGGCAACAGTGTTCCCTGTCAGGGAAATCGTTTTTTCAGGGAATACGCACATCGCGGACGCGGAACTGCACACGCTCGCCGGAGTCCGGCCGGGCGACGCCCTTTTCACGATTTCGAGCAGAGAGGTATCGTCACGACTGCTGCAGTCTCCGTGGATCAGGACGGTGAGCATCAGAAAGGACCTCCCCGGCAGGCTCATGATCAGGGTCTCTGAAGCGACTCCCTTTGCGATCCTCGACAGGAAGGGGCAGGCGTTCCTCATCGATGAAAAAGGCAGACTGCTCGAAAAGATACACGGCGATTCCGTGCCCTTTCTTCCGATCATCAGCGCCGATCCTGAAAGGATGCATGAAAGCTTTGCCGAGGCGATAAGACTTGCCGCAGTGGTGAAGGAACGGAAGATCGCGACGGAACGCAACCGTGTTGAAATCATCGCAAACGTGAAATCGCCCGAGGAGTTGTCGCTTGTGGTGGACAGCGTGGTCATCAAGATCGGCCGCGGGGACTATGAACAGAAACTCGAAAGACTCTTTGCCCTTGAGGATGAGATAAGGAAAAGGATGGTCACGGTAGATTATGTTGACCTCAGGTTTGCAAACAGGGTCGTGGTAAAAGCGATCAACGAGGTGGTCCGGTGAAGACACCCCGGGCGAGCGGCATGAACGTGGTCGGCCTCGACGTCGGCACCACGAAGGTCTGTGCCATAGTCGGGAAAGAGGATCAGGGAAAGATCGGGATCTCTGCAGTAGGTCTTGCCCCTTCCTCGGGACTGAGGAAGGGCGTTGTCGTCGACCGCGATCTCGCTGCCGCCTCCATAAGGAAAGCGATCAGGGACGCTTCGGACAAGGCGGGCATCGGGATAACGTCTGCCTACGTCGGTATCGCCGGAGGTCACATAAAGGGGTTTGCCGGCAAGGGGACGATCGCGATAAAAGACCGGCTCGTGAGAGAGGACGACATCGCGCGGCTGATCGATTCGGCGGGTGCGGTCTATGTCCCCGTCGAGAGGGATGTCCTCCACGTGGTGCCGGCCGGCTTTAGGCTTGATGGACGCAATGGAATCACTGACCCGCTCGGCATGTCCGGATCGAGGCTTGAGGCGAATGTCCATATCGTGACCGGTTCGGTCACCTCGGTGCAGGACCTCATCGCCTGCTGCAGGAAGGCAGGGGTTGAGGTGCTCGACATTGTCCTCGAACCCCTCGCATCCGCTGGGGCAATCCTGAGTGAGGCAGAGAAGAAGGCAGGGGTGATCCTTGTCGACATCGGTGGCGGCACTACGGATATAGCCTTTTATCAGGGAGGAATGCTGCGCCATACCGCGGTCCTTGCGCTTGGAGGAAACCATCTGACAAACGATGTCGCGGTCGGCCTCGGCGTTTCGGGCGATGAGGCCGAACAGATAAAAAAGAAATACGGATATGCCCTTGCGCATATGGCGGAGGAGGCGCGCGGCGGCCCCGACGTGTTCGAGGTCACCGGAAAGGACGGGAAGTCGAGCGAGGTCTCGTTGCGGTATCTCTCCGAGATAACGCAGGCCCGGTGCGAGGAATTCATCGGCCTCGTCAAGAAAGAGATGGATAACGTCTCTTCCCGTTACAAGGCGACGGCGGTCGTGCTCACTGGAGGCACGGCGCTTGTGAAGGGGATCAGGGAACTCGCGCAGGAGATGTTTGCGCTCCCCGCGAGGATCGGCGTGCCCGGGGATATTCAGGACAAGGGTCTTGTGAGGAGCCCTATCTATGCGACAGGCGTCGGGCTGGTCAGATACGGTTTGAGCCGCCACGTCCTGCCCGATCTCGAGGCCGGGGGCATACTTGAACGAATGAAGAAATGGGTAAGCGGTTTTTTGTATGAGGAATAACAAATTGGGAGGAGGACGGAATGTTTGAGATTGACGATGCGAAAGGACAGACGGCAAAGATCAAGGTTGTGGGGGTAGGCGGTGCCGGAGGCAACACCATTAATAACATGATTAACTCGGGTCTTCAGGGGGTCGATTTTATCGCGGTGAATACGGACACCCAGGTCCTCGAGACATCGCTTGCGGCGACGAAGGTGCAGATCGGCGCCTCAATCACGCGGGGTCTCGGCGCAGGCGCAGACCCCCAGATCGGAAGGCAGTCTGCGCTCGAAGACAGGAGCGCCCTTGCAGAAGCGCTCGGCGGCGCGGACCTTATATTTATTACCGCGGGCATGGGAGGAGGCACCGGCACCGGCGCATCTCCCGTGATCGCGAGTGTCGCGAAAGAACTCGGTGCGCTGACCGTCGCGATCGTCACGAAACCCTTCTTTTATGAGGGGAAGTCCCGCATACTGAAGGCCGATGAAGGGATAAAGGAGCTCAAGTCGAATGTCGATACCTTTATCGTGATCCCCAACGACAGGATCGCCCATGTGGTCGAAAAGAAGGTCTCCTTTCAGAAGGGCTTTGCGATCACCGACGACGTCCTGAAACAGGCGATCCAGGGGATATCGGACATCATCCTTACCCCCGGTCTCATCAATGTCGATTTCGCTGATGTGAAGACAGCGATGCTGAACACCGGCAGGGCGGTCATGGGAGTCGGCATCGGAAGGGGCGAAGGGGGCGCGATTGAGGCCGCGAAAAAGGCGATCACCAATCCCCTCCTCGAAGACTCCTCCATAGAGGGTGCGCGGGGCATCCTCATCAATATCTCCGGCGGCGCACAGCTCTCGCTCGGCGATGTCCAGGAGGCCGCTTCGATCATCTATGACTCGGCCCACGACGCGGCGAACATCATATTCGGCGCGGTAGTGAACTCCGACGTGGAAGACGAGGTGAAGATCACGGTCATCGCCACGGGGTTCGAAGAGAAAAAAGAGAAGGTGGAGTTGCCTCAGGTGAAGAAGTGGACACCCTCACCGTTACCGATGAGGGAGCCTCTCTCCTACAGGGGCTCCGAAAGGCTGCTCGCGAAAACTATCTCTCCTGCGGTGAGCATCGACA
>DATJWU010000166.1:0-4025 GCA_035501055.1 Thermodesulfovibrionales bacterium | reverse complement strand
ATCGATGAGGCTTGCGAGCTGCTCGGGCATGCCGCCAGGAGAGGACTCGATCCGGTGGGCGTAACCTTTCATGTGGGATCGCAGTGCAACAACGTGTACAACTGGAACGCCGCCATCGACAAGGCGAAGGAATTATGGGAGATGGCTGCGCAGAAAGGCATACCGCTGAAGATGCTCAATCTCGGCGGAGGCTATCCTATCCGCTATACCAAGAACGTCGTCGATATCTCCACGATAGAAAAAAAGGTCGGCAAGGTTCTTGCCCGGAAGTTCCCCGATGATGTTGAAATATTCCTGGAACCCGGCAGGGCCGTCATCGGCGACGCCGGCGTATTCGTCGCTACGGTAGTCGGCAAGGCCAGGAGGGGAGACGAGAACTGGCTTTATATCGATGTCGGCGTCTTTAACGGCCTCATGGAGAGCGTCGGCGGAATCAAATACCGGTATATCGTCGGCAGCAGGAGCGAGACGAAGCGCTGGACCATCGCGGGGCCAAGCTGCGACAGTTTCGATGTGATAGACCGGGGCGTGGAGCTGCCCGAACCCGAGGTGGGAAACCGCATACTCATACCCTCGGCCGGCGCCTATACGATTTCCTATGCCTCGGAGTTCAACGGGTTTTCGATCCCGAAGACGATACTGATATAAAAGGGCATTAGCCACCGAGATCACAGAGCGCACAGAGAGAAGACAAAACAAGGATCAAACTTCAGCGCTGATCCCTTTTCAGCTGAGCCTTTTTACTTTTTTGGCCCTCTGTGAACTTTGTGGCCTCTGTGGCAAAATTCTTAAGGCAGGAGGATTTATGATCAAGTTTTTCGAGAAAGACCCCTATGCGCCGATACAGTACGTCTATGATGTCGAGAAAGTCCTTTACAAGGGAAAAAGCAGGTTCCAGGAGATCATGGTCATCGAAAATCCCTATTTCGGAAAAATACTGATCCTCGACGGGGTCGTACAGATCACCGAAAGGGACGAATTCTTCTATCACGAGATGCTCGTCCATCCGGTAATGCACGCCCATCCCGGTCCGCGGAATGTCATTGTGATCGGCGGCGGGGACGGCGGCACGGTGAGGGAAGTGTTGAGGCATGCCTCAGTGGAAAAGGTCTACTTCATCGAGATCGACGAAGAGGTCATCAATGTTTCAAAGGAATTCTTTCCATCCGTCGCGTGCGGCGTCGGTGACCGCCGGGTCGAAATAAAGTGCATGGACGGAGCGGAATTCGTCAAAGGCAGACATGGCGACATCGACGTCATCATTGTCGACTCGACGGATGTCGTCGGTTTCGCGAAGAGCCTCTTCACGGTCGAGTTCTTCAAATCGGTAAAAGACAGTCTTACTGATGAGGGCATGTTCGTGACGCTCTCAGAATCGCTCCACTTCCATAAGGACATCGTGACCGAGGTCCAGGAAGAGATGAAGCTCATCTTCCCCATAGTCGATATCTATGCGGCCTCCCTCGCCACCTACGCCGGCAACTGGTGGACATTCTCCGCGGCGTCGAAAAAGCATGACCTCCGTCAGATGAGGAGGGACTTCACCATCGACACGAAGTATTACAGCGACGAGATCCACCGACAGGCGTTTCTGCCGCCGAAGATGTATGAAAAACTGATGCAGAAGAAACTCAGGTGGTAAGAAAACCCTCTTCATTGAAGCTTCTTTTGCTCATCTTGACAGGTCAGCCTTTTCCCTGTTAGAGTATCCTTAGCACTCTCGCGCTGAGAGTGCTAAGGCACAAGGAGTTAAGGAAAAATGATCGAAGACAGGATTCAAAAGGTGTTATGGGCGGTGGTTGACAGTTACATACTGAACCCTGACCCCGTGGGGTCCCGGTTTGTCACAAAAAAGTATGCCTTCAACCTTTCACCGGCCACCATCAGGAACATCATGGCAGACCTCGAGGAGATGGGTTTTCTCCGGCAGCCCCACACCTCTGCCGGGCGTATACCCACCGATAAGGGCTACCGGTTTTACGTCGATTCACTTGCGCAGAGGGAAGACAGCGAGGACCCACGCCTTTATCACGACCTCTCCGAGAGGCTCGCAGCCATCAGGCAGGATATGGACTCCCTTCTCGCAGAAACGACGAAGACCCTGTCAAAGCTCTCGCACTATCTCGGTGTTGCCCTCTCCCCCAGACCGGAGACTTCGACACTGAGCCTCATCAGCCTCGTCAGGTACAAAGAGAACGAAGTAGTACTTATCCTCCTCACCGAGGAAGGGATTATAAAGAACAAATTCATACGGATCGATCAGGACCTCACGCAGCGGGACCTCAACCGGATCGCCGAATACCT
Source organism: Thermodesulfovibrionales bacterium (assembly GCA_035501055.1). GTDB lineage: Bacteria > Nitrospirota > Thermodesulfovibrionia > Thermodesulfovibrionales > UBA9159 > DATJWU01. Next base: position 1,721 of record DATJWU010000166.1, on the reverse strand, counting down.
TAATGCGGAATTTGCAGGCCGTACCATCGATGAAATAAGGTCAAAGATCGTGAGAGAGATGCGGCGGGACAAGGCGTTATGCGACTCGCTGATTGCGCGGGCAATCCGCGTCTGCCAGGAGGCACTTTTCTTTGATCACGGAAACGTATTTATATCAGGCCTCTCTGAAGTCCTCGGGCTCCCCGATTTCTCCGACCTCCAGAGGATAAAGGAGATTTCAAAGGCGATTGAAGACAAGCACCTCATCATAAAGCTCCTCGATACCCTTTCCTCAACAGCGGGGGTGAAGGTCGTGATCGGCTCCGAAAACAGCGCCTCGGAGATGAACAGGCTGAGCATGGTCGTTTCTACGTACAAGGAAGGTGACAGGCCTATAGGCACTATCGGCGTCATCGGCCCCACGCGAATGGATTACATGGGAGCGATCACAATCGTCGATACCGCCGCAAAATTTCTGACCCGTATCATGACCGAGAAGAAGGGCCCTCAAAAGGACGTCTGAAAGAGGAGGAACCGTGGAAGAAAAGGAACTCATAGAAAAGAAGGAAGGCGAGGTTCTCGACGCGGACGCATCCGGAGTCAAGGAGGAACTTCCCTCCCCTGACGCAGAGCTTGCGGAACTGAAAGACCGTTACGTGAGACTCTATGCGGAGTTCGATAATTACCGCAAACGTCTTCAGAAAGAAAAAGAGGAGCTCGCAAAATACGGAAACGAATCGCTGCTCGATGCATTGCTTCCGGTGATCGACAATCTCGAAATGGCGCTCAAGCACGCGACCGACACGACTGACGGTCTTGTGAAAGGCGTCGAGATAACCCTGAGAGAACTCCTTCGGGTGCTCGAGAAATTCGGCGTGGCCCCGATACCGGCTGCCGGCAGGACCTTCGACCCGGCCGTGCACCATGCGATGTCTCAGGTCGAACGGCCTGATCTGGCCGACAAGACGGTCGTGGAAGAATTCAGGAAAGGCTATACGTACGGAGACAGAGTATTGAGGCCGTCCCTTGTGGCAGTCTCGAAGAACCCTTCCTGCGCAACGCACGCACACACTACAAAAGACAATCAAGGATTAAAGGAGGAATAAGATGGGAAAGGCTATTGGCATAGACCTCGGGACAACGAACTCTGTCGTTTCGGTGGTTCAGGCGGGTGAACCGGTGGTGATACCGAATCAGGAGGGAACGCGGACGACGCCGTCGGTCGTCGCCTTCACCGAAAAAGGAGAGCGCCTCGTCGGACAGATTGCAAAGCGGCAGGCGATCACGAACCCTGAAAACACGATATTCTCCATCAAGCGGCTTATGGGGCGCAAGTATAACACCCCACAGGTCGAGCACGCGAAAAAGCGCCTTCCCTACAAGATCGTTGAGGCCCCGAACGGCGACGCCCACGTCGAGATACGGGGGAAGCGGTACTCCCCTCCTGAAATCTCCGCCATGATTCTCCAGAAGCTCAAACAGGCGGCCGAGGACTATCTCGGTGAGCCGGTCACCGACGCGGTGATCACCGTCCCCGCCTATTTTGACGACAGCCAGAGGCAGGCGACAAAGGACGCGGGAAAGATTGCGGGGCTCAACGTGCTCAGAATCATCAACGAGCCGACCGCTGCGTCCCTCGCCTACGGCCTTGACAAAAAGAAGGAAGAGAAGATCTCCGTCTATGACCTCGGCGGGGGGACCTTCGACGTCTCGGTCCTCGAGATCGGCGAAGGCGTCATCGA
>DATJWU010000165.1:0-4160 GCA_035501055.1 Thermodesulfovibrionales bacterium | reverse complement strand
CGTATCGCCTTTGAGGAGGACCTGCCGTGGCTGATAATGGACGCACCGTTGATACCGAGGAGGGGCGCACCGCCGAATTCGTCGTAATCGGTCTTCTTCTTGAAATTCCTCAGGGCAGGCTTCATAAGGAGATACCCTACCCTTCCCGTCGTCATGTCCGAGATCTCCCTCTTGAGCATCTTCATGATCGCCTCAGCGAGTCCCTCGCTCGTCTTCAGCACGATATTTCCGACAAATCCGTCGCAGACCACGACATCGGCGTTTCCTGTAAAGATATCCTTCCCTTCGATGTTCCCCAGGAACCTCACCCCCGAATCCTTTATGAGCTTGAAGGCCTCCCTCGTGACGACGTTCCCCTTCGTGTCTTCTTCCCCGATGCTGAGAAGGCCGATCTTCGGTTCCGGGTTGTTGAACATTGTCTTGCAGTAGGCGTCGCCCATGAGCGCGAACTGGAGCAGGTTTTCCGGCGTACAGTCAACCGTCGCGCCCACGTCGAGAAGGACTATGGGACCTTTGAGGGTCGGCATTATCGTGGCGATCGCGGGCCTGTCAACGCCCTCCGAGGTGCCGAGCATCAGCAGGGACATCGCCATCGCCACGCCTGAATGACCCGCGCTCACGACCGCGCCGGCCTCTCCGTGCTTCACGAGCTCCACGGCCCGTTTGATCGACGAGTCCTTCTTCTTGCGGACTGCGATGATCGCGGGTTCGTCCATTCCCACGACCTCTGAGGCATGTTTGATATCGAGTCTGTGATGAGGGTACTTCTTGTCCGAGAGTTCTTTCCGTATTAAGACTTCGTTGCCGACGAGGGTAATGTCGAGGTCTTCGCTCTCACTTATCGCTTCCACCGCACCCTCGACCGTCACCGCAGGGGCAAAATCACCCCCCATTGCATCAAGGGCAACCCTCATTCCTTCTCAATTGTCTGAAGCACCTTGCGGCCGTCATAGGAACCACAGCTGAGACAGACCCTGTGGGATTCCTTGATCTCCTTGCACGCAGGACAGGCGCCGAGGTTCGGCATCTGTCCCTTCCAGTTTGCCCTTCTCTTGTCTCTCCTTGTCCGTGTATGCCTGTGTGTCGGATTTGCCATGTCTACTCCTTTCCTTTATCGAGCAATTGTTTTAAAATCTCCAGTCTCGGATCGATCTCCTTTGTTTCGCAGGTGCAGGTATCGATGCTCAGGTCCGTTCCGCATGCCGGACAGATCCCCCTGCATGTTTCGCTGCAAAGGGGCTTTAACGGGATGCTCAGGATGACCTGCTCCTTCACCAGGTCGTCGATATCGAGTTCGTCTCCCTGGTAAAAATCCGTATCGAGCTCGTCGTCCTTGATCTCATGCGTCTCCTCACCCCCGAGTTCTTCCAGGGGGCGGTACACCACGTCCACGCTGAGGTCCAACTCATAGGGAAAAACCTTCAGACATCTGCTGCATTCGAGCTCGAGCAGCGATTTCACCGTTCCCCTGACAAAGACCTCGTGGCCGAATTTGTCGACGTGAAGCGTCGCCTTCACCGGCGCAAGAGGTTTGAAAAGACCCGGTTCGACGGTCTCTTCAAAATCCAGATCAAGCCCTTCTTCCGTTATATCAGCTAATACTATCTTCATTGTAAAAGACCAGGCGCACACTTACGGCTCCGCATAAAACATTTACCGGAGTCTTGAATTATAACAGAAAAATGGCGAGAGTTGTCAAATCTCCTTTGCCCTGGGCTGGAGTTCCACTACTTTCGATTCTCCCTTGTGCATCGTCGCCCTGCCCTGGAGGACCCCGCCTTCCATGACCGTGAGCTTGGCGGTATCGATATCTCCGGAGATCTCTCCTTTCGTCCTGATCTCGATGATCTCTTTGGCGCATACGGTGCCGTCGATTCTGCCGCCGACGATGACGCCCCGTGCCGTCACATCGCCTTTCATGTTCGCCTTCTCTCCCAGGACCAGCCAATCCGCCTCGACATTCCCTTCAAGAGTGCCGTCTATCCTGAGCGTCCCCTTTGTTTTGATATCTCCCCTGAAATGGCTGTTGGCCCCGACAAAGGATTCCAGTTTTTCTGTGTTCTTCGAAAACATGCTCACTTCCTCCCCTCGAGAAAAGGCTGCGGATTCACATGCCTCCCGTCTTTCCAGATTTCGTAATGCGTGTGGGGACCGGTCGCGTTGCCCGTCGCTCCCACATAGGCGACAATGTCGCCGCGCTTCACATGCTGCCCGACCTTAACCAGATTTGTCCTGTTGTGGGCGTAAAAAGTCGAGTAACCAAGCCCGTGTTCCAGGCCCACAAGGTTTCCGCTGCCGCCGTTCCATCCTGAAAAACTTACCACGCCGTCCGCGGTCGCACTGACAGGCGTACCGGCAGGAACCGAAATGTCGACCCCTGAGTGAAAGTCCTCGCCGCCATGAACAGGATGTTCGCGAGACCCATAGGGCGAGGTGATGTCCCCGCTGACAGGCCATCCCCTCGGCGTCGCAAGATAAACGTCTTTCTGCTGTCGAAGGAACTCCCGGATCTCTGCCACGGTCTCGACCGAATGCCTGACCTGATCTCCCAACGCTTTCATGTCAATCGAGCCGGCATCCATAGGATGAACGTTTTCGAGGACCTTTTCTTTTGAGCCGAGGGAAAAGAGCCTCCGGAACTCCGATTCCGCCTTCTTCAACGCGGCAAGTGTCGTCCTCATCTCGACAAACTGACCCGAATAGTAATCGAGCTTATTCTTCATGTGCCGGTATTCGACCGCGTTCACCCCGATGGAGAAGACATACACCATGCCAACCGCCCAGAGGAGGACAGAGAGGACGATCCCGATAGAGGGCAGCTTGAGATTAAAGGGCCTGTGGTTGCTGTGTGGTATCAGCATGATCGTGACCGGCGTAAAAGCCTTTCGTATGAGGGACCTGATCCTATTCATACACCACCCCGATGTCTCCTTTTACGATACTTCCGATAACGTGGGCGTCGAAACCGGTCTCCTTCAGGATCGAGACCGCTTCGCCTGTATTCTCCTCCTGAACAACCATGACATATCCTATCCCCATATTAAAGGTGCGTTTCATATCATCGACAGGAACGCGGCCCATCCCTTCGTTGGCGCTGAAGATCTCAGGCACAGGCCAGGAACCTTTCCTTATCGTCGCACCTGTCCCGGCCGGAAATATTCTCGGGAGGTTGCCGGGAATGCCGCCGCCGGTAACGTGGGCCATGCCCTTCACCGGCACCTTTTCCCTGAGCGCCTCGTATGCCTTCACGTAAATCCTTGTCGGTTTCAGGAGTTCCTCACCGACAGTCGTACCTGTTTCGGGAAGGCAGTGCGAGACCTCCATCCCGAGGACATCGAAGAAAAGTTTCCTTGCCAACGAATAGCCGTTGCTGTGAAGGCCGCTCGATGAAAGGCCGATTAGGGCGTCTCCCGGCGTTATGGCCGAGCCGTCGATGATCCTGTCCTTATCAACCACGCCGACCGCAAAGCCTGCGAGATCGTACTCGCCTTCAGGGTAAAAGCCGGGCATCTCCGCCGTCTCTCCTCCCACAAGGGCGCACCCCGCCTGCCTGCAGCCCTCGACAATCCCTTCAATGACCTTGGCTGCCTTCTCAGGAGCGAGTTTGCCTGTGGCAAAGTAATCGAGGAAGAAGAGCGGTTCCGCTCCGCTGGTGAGGATATCGTTGACGCACATCGCGACGAGGTCGATGCCGACCGTGTCATGCCTGTCCATCAGGAAGGCTACCTTCAGCTTCGTTCCGACGCCGTCCGTGCCGCTCACGAGGACAGGCTCCTTGTATTTTGTGATATCGAGCTTGAAGAGGGCGCCAAAAGAGCCTATGTCGGTCATGACCCCTTTTCTGAAGGTCTTCTTCACCAAGGGGGATATCAGGTCGACAAATCTGTCGCCTTCATCGATATCAACACCCGCTTTCTTATATGTGAGTTCTTCCACGGTTCGTCAGTTCGTTTGCTTCTTCTCTGTTCGCCCGGCGAGGTTTCCATTGTCCCATAAAATGAGACCAAAGTGCAAGCGAATATTTGTGTATTTTCTCAGTTGCAGGAGGGCAAAATACAGTCAAAAAATAACATGAAGTGTAACTTTATGTTATACTTCATAACATATTGTAATATCATATTTTTAATAAACGTCAAGATCAATAGCCATCCTGCCGGTGA
>DATJWU010000164.1:0-3582 GCA_035501055.1 Thermodesulfovibrionales bacterium | reverse complement strand
TCGTCCTCGAATCGATGCGGGACGTGACCTGGAAGGCGATCCTCGCAGGGAAGTTCGCCTTGATCACGCCGGTGATGACATCGACCGACGGCCTCTGCGTGGCGAGGATGAGGTGTATGCCCGAGGCCCGCGCCATCTGGGCAAGCCGCGCGATCGAGTCCTCGACCTCGTTGCCCGAGGCGAACATGAGGTCAGCGAGTTCATCGATGAATATCACGATATAGGGGATCTGTTCTTCATCGGGAACAACCCGGTTGAAGCCCTCTATGTTCCTCACTCCCTTCTCCGCAAGGAGCCGGTACCGCCGCTCCATCTCGAAGACCATCTTCCTGAGCGCCTCTGCAGCCTCCTTGGCGCCGGTGATCACCGGGGAGATGAGGTGGGGGATGTTTTCGTACGACGACAGTTCGAGGAGCTTCGGATCGATCATGAGCATCTTCACCTCCCGGGGTGTCGCTTTATAGAGGAGGCTCACGACCATGGCGTTTATCGAGACGCTTTTCCCTGAACCCGTAGCCCCGGCCACAAGAAGATGCGGCATCTTCGAAAGGTCCGCGACCACAGGGTTGCCGAAGATGTCCTTGCCGAGGGCGAGGGTGAGTTTGGTATAGCTTTTTCCGAAGGGCTCCGACGAGAGAATCTCCCGGAGGCATACCGTTTCCCTGTTCCTGTTCGGCACCTCAATGCCGATGGCAGCCTTGCCCAGTATGGTCGAGACCCTCACGCTCTGCGCCTTCAGGGAAAGCGCGAGGTCGTCGGCAAGGGAGACGATGCGGTTTATCTTCACGCCAGGCGCAGGCTCGAATTCGTACATCGTCACGACCGGGCCGGGATGGACCTGCGTCACCTTCCCGTCGACGTCGAAGTCCTTCAGTTTCTTCTCGAGGAGTGTCGAGCTCGAAAGAAGCTCGTCACGCGGAGGCCGTGCAGACATTGCATCAGGCTCATGGAGCAGTTCAAGGGGAGGCAGCCGGTACTCTCCCCCCGTCACTTCGGATTGACCGACCCCTTCGGCAGTTCTCCGGGGTTCCCTCACCGCCTTGCGCTTCGGGATATCGACAGTCTCGAGCTTTTCGAAAAGCGGCAGGTCTCCGTGAATAATCGGTTCTTCGCTTACCGGATAGATTTCCGCATCCGGAAGCGGGGAGACTTCTTCGGCCGCGGGAAGAGGCGCCGAACGCTCCTCCTTCTTGCGTTCAGACCCCTTCGCATTGAGGATTAACGATACGAGCGAAACAGGACTGAGGAGGATGACCGAGGAGATCAGGAGCGCCAGGGAAAAGATAAAGGCGCCGGGAAGGGAAAGAAAGGCCTTCATGAAATCCGAGATCATCACGCCGGCAGCGCCCCCTGCGCCGTTCGGCGGTCCAAACCGGAAGGTGGAAGCGACAAGGGCCGAAAAAATCGACAAGGAGAGAATGAGAAGCATAGTGCCGATGATGTTGATCCTGTGGCCTTCCCTCCCGAGCAGCCTTCTGACGCCGTACACGACAAGCGCAGCGGGAATGACAAAGGCGATTACGCCTATTATCGAGATCATGAGGTCGGCGATATAGGAACCGAAGACACCTCCGTAATTCTTCGCCGGGACCGGCGTAAGGACAAAGAACGAGGCGTCCCATTTCGAGTACGTGGCAAGGCTCAAAGCGATATAGACGGCGCCGAGGACCGAGAGGACCCCGATGATCTCCGTCCGTATCCTCTCTAGCCTTTCCGCCACAATCTCCTACACCTCGACGATAATCGGCATGATCATCGGCCTCCGCTCCATGGTGTTCCGGAGATATTTCTTGAGCACGCTCCTGAGCTTTGCCTGGAGCAGTGCGGAGTCGGCGATGATCTCCCGGTCGAGGCCGTCCAGGGTGTTCAGGACCAGTTCCTTCACGTCGGTGATGACCTCGGGCGAGGCGTCTTCAAATATGAATCCCCGGGAAATGATCTCGGGTCCCGAAACGATCGTCCCGGTGTTCTTTTCGATGGTGAGCAGGACGAGGACAATGCCGTCATGGGCGAGCCTGCGTCTGTCGCGCAGGACCATGTCTTCCACATCACCGCCCTTGCCGTCGATGAAGACCCTTCCTGCGTTCACCTTCCCGTTCCTCCTTACCCCTGCGCCCGACACCTCAAGCACCTCACCGTTTTCCATGATGAAGATATTCTCTTTCGGGATCCCGACTTTTTCTCCGAGTATTGCATGGTAGGTGAGGTGACGGTATTCCCCGTGGACCGGCATGAAATATTTCGGCCTGACCATGTTCAGCATGAGCTTGAGCTCCTCCTTCGAGGCATGGCCCGAGACATGGATCTCCGAGACCTTTTCGTAGATGACGTTGGCGCCGCGTCTGCAGAGGTGGTTGATGATCTTCCCGATGGAGCGCTCGTTGCCGGGAATTATCTTCGCGGAAAGGATGACCGTATCGCCTTCATGCACCTTGATCGTCTTGTGCTCGCCCGTGGCGATCCTCGAAAGCACGCTCATCGGTTCTCCCTGGCTTCCTGTGGTGATGATCACGACCTCTTCGTCCCTCAGGGTATTGAGGTCCTCCAGCTTGAGCCAGGTGTTCGGAGGGATCCTGAGATACCCGAGATCGAGGGCGATCTGGGAATTCGTCACGATGCTCTTGCCGCAGAGGATGACCTTCTTGCGGAACATCTCGGCAACGTCGATCGCCTGCTGGATTCTGTGGATGTTCGACGCAAAGGTCGAGATGATGATCCTCCCCTTTGTCTTTGAGAAGATGTCCTCGAAGGACCTCCTTACCTCCTTTTCGGAGAAGGTGAACCCTCCCTTCTCGGCATTCGTGCTGTCCGAGAGCAGGAGGAGCGTCCCCTTCTCGCCGTATTCGGTAAACTTGTTGAAGTCCATGAGCTGGCCGTCGACCGGAGTGGGATCGAGCTTGAAATCACCGGTATGGACGATTCTTCCGAAAGGGGTGGTGATCCCCAGGCCTACTCCGTCCACGATACTGTGCGTCACCCTCAGAAACTCCACGGAGAAGACGCCCAGAGTGATCACGTCACGGGGACGGACAGAGATAAGCCTCGTCTTTTCAAGATGGTGCTCCTTGAGCTTCTCCCGAATGAAGCCGAGCGTGAGGGGCGTCCCGTATATCGGGACATCGACCCCTTCATCAGGATCGTGAGCATGGCCCTTCTGTTTCGACGACAATTCCCTGAGAAGGAAAGGCAGGGCTCCCGTGTGGTCTTCATGTCCGTGGGTAATGACGATGCCGCGGATCTTCTCCCGGTTTTCGATGAGGTAAGAATACTCGGGAATCAGGAAATCAACGCCGAGCATGTCCTCCTCGGGAAACATCAGGCCCGCATCGACCACAATGATATCGTCGCCGCACTCAAAGACCGTGGAGTTGAGGCCGATCTCCTCCACGCCGCCCATGGGGATTATCGAAAGGGTATTATCCAATCAGGACACCTTTGAGAGACTTTCGCCACAGAGATCACCGAGCACACAGAGAAAAGCAGGACGGCTTTCCCAGGGACTATTATTTCTTCCGAAAACGGAGACATGAAGCGTATCGGGGTTCGTCATTCCGGCTTGCCTGTCCCCGATGTTTGGGGATC
>DATJWU010000163.1:0-3623 GCA_035501055.1 Thermodesulfovibrionales bacterium | reverse complement strand
ACGCCTATGCCGCGCTCACCGGTGAAGGAAGCGAGGAGAAGATCATCGCCGTCGGACGCTGGTTTCTCGAAGAAGACGGCAGGACCGCGGAAATCGCTTTTCTGGTCGAGGACACTATTCAGCTGAAGGGCATCGGCACGGCGCTCCTTGAACAGCTTGCCGAGGCAGCGCTCCTCTATAAGGTAAAACGCTTCTCCGCAAGGGTCCTTCCCGAAAACTCCCGGATGCTCGAAGTGTTCGAAGAGAGCGGTTTCAAAATCCGCAAATGCATCCATGAAGGGGCCTATCAGATCATCCTCGATCTTGAAGAGCAGGAGGAATATGAAAAACGTCAGGCATACCGTGAGCACATTGCGAGGTCCGCAGGTGTACGCCGCCTCATTCAGCCCCGGAGCGTTGCGGTAATCGGCGCATCGAGGGACCCCCGCAGTGTGGGGGGAACGGTATTCCGTAATCTTCTGAACGGCGGATTCACGGGACCTGTCTTTCCGGTAAACCCGAGTTCCGGCTCCGTAGGCGGCGTGCTCTCCTATGCCACGGTGAACGACATTCCCGGTGACGTAGACCTCGCGGTGATTGTCGTGCCCGCGCCCAAGGTACTTGAGGTCATTGACCGCTGCGCGAAGAAGGGTATCCCGGGGCTGCTCATCATCTCCGCGGGGTTTGCCGAAACGGGTCCGGAGGGAAAGGAGAGGCAGCGTATCCTCAGGGAGAAGATCCTTTCCTACGGCATGCGCTGCATCGGTCCCAACTGCCTCGGCATCATGAACACCGATCCGGCGGTGAACCTGAACGCGACTTTCTCGCCCTCAGTGCCGCCGCGCGGAAACCTGAGTATCAGCACCCACAGCGGCGCACTCGGGATCGCCCTGCTCGATTATGTGAAAAGCAATAATCTCGGCATCGCCCATTTTGCAAGCATCGGCAACCGCGTCGACATCTCTTCAAACGACCTCCTCGAGTTCTGGGAGGACGACCCGCACACGGCGGTCATCCTCCTCTATATCGAGAGCTTCGGCAACCCCCGGAAGTTCAGCAGGATCGCCCGGCGGGTCTCCCGCACCAAACCGATCATTGCGATGAAGGCAGGAAAAAGCGAGGCCGGAGGCCGGGCAGCGAAATCCCACACCGGCGCGCTCGCCGCTTCCGATATCGCGGTGGAAGCTCTTTTCCGTGAGACAGGCGTGATACGGGTAGACACCATAGAGGAGATGTTCAGCGTCGCAAAATGTCTTGCGGCGCAGCCGGCCCCAAAAGGTCCGGCGCTCGCGATTCTCACCAACGCAGGCGGGCCGGGCGTCCTTGCCGCAGATGCCGCGACGGGCTGGGGCCTTACCGTGCCGGCGCTTTCTGAGGCAACCCAGAAGAAGCTTGCCGCCTTCCTGCCGAAGGAAGCGTCCGTCGGCAACCCCGTCGATATGATCGCCTCTGCGTCAGGTGAACACTTCGAAAAGGCGCTCGCCATACTCCTTCAGGACCCTGACATCGATGCAGTCCTTGTCATCAATGTTCCTCTCGGCCCGCTTGATGAAGTCTCTGCGGGGATAAGACAGGCGATGGCGACTTCTCAATCGGACAAGACCGTTCTTGCCTGCTTCATGACAGCAGATGCGGCGAAGATCGACCTCGGCTATGCTCCCGGCAAGCAGGTGCCCGTCTACGTGTTTCCCGAGGACGCGGTGCAGGCCCTGTCTCTCTCCTATCCCTATTCCCTGTACCGCAGCACCCCGGAAGGCCATATCCCGGCCTTTCCCGATATCAATGAAGAGAAGGCGCGCGCATTCCTCCGCACCTCGGGGGCGCTCTCTGATGAAGGCTGCTGGCTGCCGCCCGAAACCGCAAGGGGTCTTTTCAGGGAATACGGGATACCGGTCGTCAGAACGGAAGTCGCCTTTGAGGCGGGCGAAGCGGCACGGATTGCGAAGGAAATGGGATTCCCGGTGGTGATGAAACTCCGGTCGAGCACCCTCACGCACAAGACCGATGTCGGCGGCGTCGTGCTCGGTCTCGAAGCCGGGGAAGAGGTCTCCAAGGCCTTTGAGGATATGAAAGCCAGGATGACCGCCATCGGACGGGCCTCCGAGATGGAAGGGGTGGTGGTACAGCCAATGCTTCAAGGCGGGGAAGAGGTGATCATCGGCATGTCCCAGGACCCCCTCTTCGGACCTCTTGTCATGGTCGGACTCGGTGGAATCCATGTGGAGCTTCTCAGGGATGTCTCCTTTTCCCTTCATCCGCTGAGGGACAGGGACCCTGACACTATGCTGAAACAACTGAAAAGCCTTCCCCTGCTCACGGGATGGCGGGGAAGTGCACCGAAAGATGTCGACGCACTCAAGGAAATTTTGCTCCGCTTTTCCGCGCTCATCGAGGACTTCCCGGAGATCGATCAGATCGAGATCAACCCCCTTATGGTATTCGATGCAGGCAAAGGATGCGCCGTCGTGGACGCCCGCATCCTCTGCAAGACGCTGGCGGAAAAATGATACTCACCGCGCCCTACTGAGGAAGCATGGATGCCACCCTGACCGTCAGGTCACCGAGCATAGTGGAGAAACTGCCGAGCTCATTATCATACCAGCCGTAGACCACCGCCTGGGTGACCGCGATCTTCAGGGCCGAAGGCAGAGAGTCTGTCCGCACCACGCTGCATACCTTGCTGACCTCCAGGTCCACGAATGCAGAACGCGCACGCGTCTCGCTCCCCTCAATGATCACCGCCGCTCCTGCATAGCCGATTATGTCGGTGGAGACATTCTGCTCCTCCGTATATTTCAGGTACCCCCTTCTCTCCCGGCGGGCCGCCCCGGCGTAAACAGAATTGAGGACTTCCCGGCTGATGAGCGCCTTTTCGGGTTCATCATGGAACGCGACGACCAGGACAATGAGAGACCCTGTCGTAAGCGGGATCCGGACCGATTCCGCAATGAGCCCTATCGCGTTCATCTCCGGGATCACCAGCCCGAGGGTATCTGCAGCGCCGGTACTCGTGAGGATTATGTTGTTCATGACGCTTCTCGTCTTTCGCAGGTCCGTTGCCCCCGCCTTCGGCAGACTGTCGAGCACCTCCTGCGAATTGGTGACGGCATGGGCCGTTGCCACGAAAACGTTCAGCATCCTCTTTGCGCCGAAGTGATCGACGAGGGGTTTGATCATGTGGGCGAGACAGGTGGTCGTGCAGGACGCGGCCGAGATCACGTGGTGCTTCGCCGGCTCATACGTTCCTTCGTTGATCCCCATGATGATCGTCTTCGCATCTTCCGGCATCGGACGCCCTTTTTCCCTGATCTTGAAGGGGGCGCTGACGATGACCTTCTCGGCCCCTGCTTCGATGTGGCCCCGCAACGCCCCTTCTTTCAGGTCGGCAGGGACCGCGGGGTCGGTAAATTTGCCGGTGGCATCCACGACAATTCTCACCCCATGATCGCTCCAGGGAATATCTTTCGGATTCCGGTTCTCCCTCAATATTTTCACCGGCATCCCGTCTATGCGCATCGTTCCCCTGTCTTCGTCGAGCTCATCGATGATCCTCTTTGCCGCGAATCCGTAGAGGTAGTGGTGTAACGCCCCGTAGGTTGAGTCCTTTTCAATATAGAGCGCAATGTCCCCAAGGCTCGTTCCTG
>DATJWU010000162.1:0-3184 GCA_035501055.1 Thermodesulfovibrionales bacterium | reverse complement strand
GGACCGGAATTCTGGAGAGGCTTTCGGCCGGCTTTACCAACCTCCTCGGCGTGGCGGCAAATTTCGTCATCATGCTCTTCACGAGTTTCTTTCTTTTTAAGGACGGCAGGGGGTTTCTTGAAAAACTCAGGCGTTATCTGCCTTTCTCGGAGGAGCAGAAGGACAGGCTCGCAGTGCAGACCAAGGACATGGTCGTTTCGACGATTTACGGCGGGGTCATTGTCGCGCTGGTTCAGGGCGCGGTGGGAGGTTTTGCCTTTGCGCTCCTCCATATCGGCTCACCTGTTCTCTGGGGAAGCGTGATGGCTCTGGTGTCTTTTGTGCCTATGCTCGGCACCGCCATCGTCTGGGTGCCGGCAAGCCTCATTCTTTTCTACGAGGGTTTCTATCTGAAGGGAACTGCGCTCATCCTCATCGGGATATTCATCATCAGCATGGTCGACAGCATCCTGAAACCCCTCATCATCGGGGAACGGACAAAGATGCCGACGGCGATAATCTTCTTCACCGTCCTCGGGGGGATCAGATTCTTCGGGCTCCTCGGACTCATCATGGGGCCGCTGGTCTTCGCCCTTTTTCTCTCGGTCTTCGAAATCCTGAGAACCATGGAAGAAGGGACCGATGCGTGAGGGAGGGAGCAGAGAGACTACTGAAAAGTTGGAGGTATGAAAACAAAAGTGAAACGATAATTGTTTTGTGCGGTCATTCCGGTCTGTCCCGAATCATTCCCCCGGCTTCCACGTTTTGACCTTGTGCGAATGTGCGACGATTTCATTCTGGTATAATTATCGATGCGGAGATTCCTTTTTTCTTTTTCTTGCGGCCCTTCGGCGCTTTCAGGTAGTGTCGGTCTTGCCCTCTCTATAGTCCTTCTTCTCGCGTTCTCTTCCTGTTCCCACCGGAACCGTACCGCAGGGTATGTATATTACAGACTCAATGTCAGTCCGTCGACCCTCGATCCTGCCCTGATCACGGATGTCTCAGGGGGGAGCATCTCAGCGAAGCTCTTCAACGGGCTGGTGAGGCTCGATGAAAAGATGAACATCGTTTCGGATGTCGCCGAGAAGTGGACTCTTTCGAAGGACGGTCTGACGTACACCTTTTCTCTCAGGCAAGGCGTGAGGTTCTCGAACAAGCGTGAGGTCACCGCGGCTGATTTCAAATACACTTTCACGCGCGTACTCGACCCAAAAACGCGCTCTCCGAACACATGGGTACTTGAAAAGATTGCCGGTGCAAAGGCCTTCATGGCGGGGAAGACTCCGGACCTCGAAGGGGTCAGGGTGAAGGACGGGCGGACACTCGAAGTCCGGCTCGAAAAGCCTTTCTCCCCTTTCCTCTATCTCCTCACGATGGCGCCCGCATACGCGGTTCCGGAAGAAGAGGTCAGGAAGTGGGGTCCTGACTTTTCAAGCCATCCTGTCGGTTCCGGACCCTTTCTTCTCAAGGAATGGCTCCCGAACAGGGAATTAAGACTCGAGGCGCGGGAGGATTATTTCGCGGACAGGGCGAAGGTCAGGGGGATTGTCTACAGGATCATACCGGAAGATCTGACGGTCCTGACCGAGTTCGAGCTCGGGAACCTCGATATCGTCTCGATTCCCGCCTCGGCAATCGCGAAGTACAGAAAGGACCCGAAGTGGAAGAATTACATCGAGTCGGTGAAAGGCGTCAATACCTATTATCTCGGTATGAACTGTTCACGGCCGCCCTTCGATAATCCGGACCTGAGAAGGGCGATGAGCTACGCGATCGACAGGAAGAAGCTGCTTGCGACGTTTTACGAGGGGAGGGGAAGGCTTGCCGAAGGGCCGGTTCCTGATCTCTTGCGGAAGTGGGGCACGTCCTACCCTTATGGTTATGATCCTCACAGAGCGCGGAAGATGATTGAGCAGCTCGGCCTGACCGGAAAGACGATTGACTTCTATGTCAACGCCGACCAGGAGGTGGTGGATATGGCGGAGCTGCTCCAGGCGTACATGAAAAAGGCGGGTTTGGAAGTGAGGATAAAGCAGCTTGAATGGAGCGCCTTTAAGCAGGCGATCAACCGGGGTGATGCCGACATGTTCTGGTTGAGCTGGTGGGCGGACTATCCCGATCCCGAGAACTTTCTCTTTCCCCTGTTCCATTCGTCGAACCTTGGTCCCGCCGGCAACCGGGCACGGTACGCGAACCCCGAGGTAGACAAGGCGATCGAGCGAGGTCAGGCAGCCGGTACCGAAGGCGAGCGAAATCGGTTCTATGAACAGGCGGAGAGGATGATCGTGCACGACGCACCGTGGGTTTTCTTCTGGCACAAGACCGACTTCACGCTGAGGCAGCCATGGATCAGAAATTACCGGACGTATCCCATATACAGCATGGACAAGGGGACGGGTATAGAGCTCGCCGCCGACTGAAATTATCGTTGTGCGGCGGTCTCAGATGTGGTAGAGTTGATTCAATTCCTGTTCAAGAGAGGGTACGAAAGGAGAGAGAATGGAGGTTAAAGGCGGCAAACGGCTCTGGTTCTTAGGAGTAATCGCGGCCATAATTATTCTGGCCTTTGTCGGCGGGCAGATCGTGGAAAGGTCTTACAAGAGAAGGCAAGCGGCGGAACTGCAAGAGAAGATGCAGGAGGCCGCAAAGACGCTCCAGAAGCAGTCCGAAGAGATGAGGAAGGCGGGAGAGCAGATGCAGAAGCAGATGCAGCAACAGGCAGAGTCGCGAAAGGCTGCAGAGGAACTGCAGAAGCAGTCGCAGAAGAAATAGATGGTGCAGGAGAGCGTTTCTTGTGAACCGAACAAAAATCGAAGCAGGGGAGGTAACGATGAACCTGGTTGAGCGAGTAAAAGGTATTTTGCTTCGCCCTGCCGAGGAGTGGCAGGTTATTTCGGGAGAAGGAACAAGCATTCCGGAACTGTATAAGAGCTACGTGGTTATCCTCGCGGCGATCGGACCGGTGGCCTCAATCATCGGCATGTCGATCGTAGGCCTGAGCCTGCCCTTTATGGGAACGTACCGTATGCCCATAGGCGCAGCCGTCGGCTCGGCAGTCGTCCACTATGTCCTGACCCTCGTCGGCGTCTATGTCCTCGCCTTTATTATCGACGCCCTTGCTCCCACCTTTTCAGGGGAAAAGAATATGGATCAGGCATTCAAGCTCGCCGCGTATTCCTACACTCCAGGATGGATTGTCGGTATT
>DATJWU010000161.1:0-8457 GCA_035501055.1 Thermodesulfovibrionales bacterium | reverse complement strand
ACAACCCCTGAGGCGCCTCTTAGTGTAGCCGATGTCCTATCAAAGAATGAAACTCTGGCTCATGGCATGTAACGGATGGAGGTGAGTCTTCGATGTCAGCAGAAGAGAATAAACTGATTGTGTACCGTTTTTATGACGAATTCTTCAACAAGGGTAACCCTCGGATAGTCAGCGAACTGCACACGTCCGACTATCAGCATCACGACCCTGACGCCCCTGATCCGGGTGGTGGGGCCGAGGGTTACCTCAGACGCAATGCCGTCTTCATGAAGGCCTTCCCTGATCGCCGGCTCACGATCGAGGCTCAGGTTGCAGAGGGTGATATGGTTGCAACCCGCATCACGATGCGTGCCACTCACACAGGAGACCTGCCGGGTATCCCTGCGACAGGAAGGCCGGTGACTGTCACCTCGATGCACCTCTGCCGAATCTCGGAGGGAAAGATCGCCGAAGAGTGGGAGCTCTTCGACGCCCTCGGGATGTTGCGACAGCTGGGCGCGTATACCCCGCCCGGTCCCGCTGGGAGCCACTGACCGGCAAATACGCGATAGTTGCGGCGCGCCTGGAACCCCATGGTGTGGCCTCTCACCCATGGCATCGAATGACACAGAGGACGGAAGGGCGAAGAACCGGCGGGCGGAATTGGTTAAACAGTGAGAGCGACGCGAGCTGTACTTCGAGCCCCTTTCCAATTCCCTTTTTTATACAAATGGAGGCAGGTGTGATAAAATAACGCTATGGAACAAGGAGAAAGAGAATAGCAGCGATCCACGGCAACATATCAGGCCTGAAAGGCCATCAACTGCATGCCCTCGAAAGGATCTACCGGAGAAGGGTCCCGCGCAATGTACTTATCACTCCCGAACTCGCACGGTATATCACTGAGCTCTCATCCGATTTAAACCGCCAGATCGGCCTTCTCATCACAAGATCCGGAAATGTTTCCCACGTGATCGTGGGCGACGCAAAGGGCATCATGCTTCCGGAGTTGTCGGCCTATCCGCTCGGGAGAAAGGCCCTGAGGGGTCTCAGACTCATCCACACTCATCTGAAAAACGAACCTCTGAACCAGGACGACCTCACAGACCTCTCGCTCCTGAGGTTCGATACTGTGGCAGCCATAGGGGTAAAAGACTCTCTGCCCGGCAGTATCTATGTCGCCCACCTTATGCCTGAGGGTTCCGAAGGGCCGATAGAGATTGTACCGCAGCAGGATTTCCACGACCTCGACATGGACTTCGCCTCCTTCATCGATGCCCTCGAGGAGGAGATGGAGAGACGGAGGGTCTTCAATCAAAAAGACAAGAGAGAACGGGCGATCCTCGTGAGCGTATCGACAGGCCCGCGCCATGTGCAGGAAGACTCCGTGGAGGAACTGAGGGAACTCGCCCATTCCGGCGGCGTCCTCATACTCGATGCAGTGACCCAGAGGCCGAAGGAGATCAACCCGAGGTTCCTCATGGGAGAAGGAAAGCTGAAGGAGCTTGTCATCAACGCGATGAATAAAGGCGCAACGCTTCTGATATTCGACCAGTCCCTGAACCCCTCCCAGATCAAGGCGATAGGGGAGCTCACGGAACTGAAGGTAATTGACCGGCCCCAGTTGATCCTCGATATCTTCGCCCAGCGTGCGCACAGCAGGGACGGAAAGGTGCAGGTGGAACTGGCCCAGCTGAAATACCGGCTGCCGAGGCTGGCCGGGAAGGGGACCGCGATGTCGCGGCTGATGGGAGGAATCGGAGGACGAGGACCGGGTGAGATGAAGCTCGAAATAGACCGCAGGCGCGTCCGCGACCGGATCGTTCTCCTCGAAAAGGAGCTCGCCGCCCTCTCAGGCGCGCGGAGGCAGCGAAGACAGAGAAGGATCGAGACGGGATTGCCGATCATATCGATCGTAGGGTACACCAACGCGGGGAAATCGACGCTCCTCAATGCGCTCACCAGGAGCGACGTCTTTGTCGAGGACAAGATGTTCGCGACCCTCGACACCTCTACGAGAAGGCTCAGGTTCCCGAGGGAAAGAGAGGTCATCATCACCGACACCGTCGGTTTTATCAGGGACCTCCCGAAAGACCTCGTGGCGGCGTTCAAGTCCACCCTCGAAGAACTCGATGACGCCGACCTCCTCATCCACCTCGTCGATATATCGAACCCGAGGTTCGAGGAACAGATCGCCTCCGTCGACCGGATCCTCGGGGAACTCTCCCTCAACGAGAAGCAGCAGCTTCTTGTCTTCAACAAGGCCGACAGGGTGGCTCCTGAAACTACTGCCGCCCTCGAGATGAGATTTAACGCCGTTTCGCTCTCCGCCATCGACCCGCAGACCTTCGGGCCCTTCCTCCATGCCGTCGAGGCCTACATTTGGGATAGAAAAATAGAGAAAACACCGGTATAATAGAAGAAATACGGACAGGAAGACGGGGAACATAAAGACGGGTCTGCAAGGGATTACTTTCACCGCAGAGACACGGAGACACAGAGGAATAACTTGCCTTGTCAATCCTCTTTTCTCCGTGCCTCGGTGCCTCAGTGGCAGATCTTTTTATAGGTGCATCGACCCTTCATTTCTTGATTCGTTGTTTCTGATACCCCGGTAAGGAGCTTATTATGGAATTCAAGCCAAAATGGGTCGCGTGGGAAATTACGAGGAGGTGCAACCTCAGATGCGTCCATTGCCGCTCTTCTTCGGAGATGGAGATTCAGGGGCACCCCGATTTCTCTACCGAGCAGGCCTTCAGAATCATTGACGATATCGCCTCCTATGCGCAGCCCGTCATCGTGCTGTCAGGGGGTGAGCCCCTGATAAGGCAGGACGTGTTCGAGATCGCACAGTATGGGACCGGAAAGGGCCTGAGGATGTGCCTCGCCACCAACGGCACCCTGATTAATGAAGAGCGCTGCAGGAAGATAAAAGAGTCGGGCATACGGATCGTATCGCTCAGCCTCGACGGCTCCACGGAAGAGGTCCACGACGACTTCCGTAATGAAAAAGGCGCCTTTGCCGGAATCCTCACCGCCACCCGTCTCTTCAGGGAGCACGGCATCGAGTTCATTATCAACTCTTCCTTCACCAAAAGGAATCAGGAAGAGATACCGAAGGTCTACCGCCTCGCAAAGGAACTCGGCGCCACGGCGTGGTACATGTTCATGATCGTGCCGACCGGCAGGGGCGAGGAGATCATGAACGAACTGATTTCGAAAGAGGACTACGAGGATATCCTCGAGTGGCACTACGAGATGGAAAAGGACGAAAGCGATATGCTCGTGAGGCCGACCTGCGCCCCTCATTACTACCGGGTGGTCCTCCAGAAGGCAAAGGAAGAGGGCGTCAAATTCGAGCGGCGAACCCTCAAGTTCTCGACCGGCGGGTCAAAGGGCTGTATTGCCGGGCAGCTCATATGCCTCATTAATGTGGACGGCGATGTGCTCCCCTGCAGTTATTTCCCCAAGCCGGCAGGAAACGTATTCACGCAGTCCTTCAGGGACATCTGGGAAAATTCCGAACTCTTTAAAGAGCTCAGGGACTTCAAGAAGTACAAGGGCAGGTGCGGTTCCTGCGAATACGTCAACGTCTGCGGCGGCTGCAGGGCGAGGTCCTATTCGGTGTATGGAGACTATCTCGAAGAGGAGCCCTTCTGCGGCTACGTGCCGGTGAAGATGAAAAAGAAAGCGGTAGGAAAGTAAGAAAATTGCCACAGAGTTCAACGAGCACACAGAGAGAGAAAGGAAGGAAATGAGTGCTCAATCTTTCTTTTAGTTTTGCGAAATCTTTTTTTCCGTGAAACTCTGTGTTCTCTGTGGCGAAACTTTCGTTTTTGCTTTTGCTTTATTTGATCTAAAGGAGGCTTTATGAACGATACATTTCTGAAGGCGTGCCGCGGCGAAGAAACAGACTATGTCCCTGTATGGCTCATGAGACAGGCGGGAAGGTACCTCCCGGAGTACCAGGCCGTGCGGGGGGGGGTGGATTTCCTCACCCTGTGCAAGACCCCCGAACTCGCGGCAAAGGTCACGAAGCAGCCCATCGACATCCTCGGCGTCGACGCGGCAATCCTTTTTTCCGATATCCTCATTCCGGTAGAAGCGATGGGGATGCACCTGGAGTTCTCGGATAAGAAGGGACCGGTCCTCAATGATCCGGTCAGGACGAAGGCCGGCGTTGACCGCCTTGTAATCCCCGACACCGAAGACAGTATGCCTTTTGTCCTCGAAACGATCCGGAGACTGCGGGCGGAACTCGCGGTTCCCCTCATCGGCTTTTCGGGCGCCCCCTTCACGCTCGCCACGTATATGATCGAAGGCGGCAGCTCAAAGAACTTCCTGAACACGAAGAAAATGATGTTTCAAAACCCGGGCCTTTTCCATGCCTTCATGGAAAAAATCACCCAGACGGTCATCTCCTATCTTGCATCCCAGATTAGAGCCGGGGCCCAGGCGGTCCAGATATTCGACAGCTGGGCAGGCGTGCTCACTCCGGAGGACTATCGGGAGTTCGCCGTGCCTTACGTGAAAACCGCTGTTTCCGAACTCAGGAAAGAGGGAGTGCCGATCATCTACTTTGTGAACGACTGCTCTGCGCTCCTCGGAGATGTAAAGAAATCGGCTGCTGAGGTCATCGGCATCGACTGGAGAGTCGATCTCCGTGACGCGGTCAAGAAACTCGGCAAGAAGTTCGTCGTCCAGGGGAACCTCGACCCCTGCGCGCTCTTCCTCCCGAAGGAAAAAATCGAGGACCGGGTCAAGGACATCCTCTGGAAGGGTGAATTCGCGAAGGGGCATATCTTCAATCTCGGCCACGGGATCCTTCCCGAGACCCCTGTAGAGAATGCACAGGCGATGGTGGAGGCCGTTCACAAGTACAGCGCACGATAGCACGCGGAAGAAGTCTGAAGTCTGATGCACCGGCGGGTGATTGCGGAAATAACCTCGAGAGGTGGATACGATAAAGACGATCGGCGTAATACTCCTTAACCTTGGCGGACCTGACTCCCTTGACGCCATTCGGCCCTTTCTCTACAACCTCTTTTCCGACAGACAAATCATGAAACTCGGCCCTTCCCTCCTCCAGAAACCCCTCGCATGGCTGATCTCGACCCTCAGGTCCAGGAAGACGGAAGGGATGTACCGCCTTATCGGCGGGAAATCTCCGATCCTCGAAATCACAAAAGCCCAGGCAGCCTCGCTCGAAAAGGCGCTCAATACGCCGTCGGCTGCCGGCAGTCAGGAGTCGACCGTCAGAGCAGAAGACATGAGCAAAGATTCCGGTGGCCGACTGCCGACTGCTGACAGTGGACGACCCTCGTTCAAGGTCTATATCGGCATGCGGTACTGGCATCCCTTCATTGAAAACACGGTCAGGACGATGCATGATGACGGCATCAGCGAGGTCGTCGGTCTCAGTCTCTATCCGCACTATTCCCTTGCGACATCAGGGTCCTCTTTTTCGGCGCTTGAGGACGCGGTGAAAGCCTTCCCGATGAGCATCGCGACCATTCCCTCCTGGTTTGATCACCCCCTCTATATCGATGCCCTCACCGACCTCATCGTAAAAGCCAGGGAACGCCTCGGGAGCGCCGGGGCCGGCGCCGACATCCTCTTCAGCGCCCACAGCCTCCCCCTCAGCATTGTTGAATCAGGGGACCCCTATGTCAGCCATATCATGGGGACCATCGACGCGGTGGCGAAAAAGATGCCGGCCAGATGGCATCTCTCGTATCAGAGCAAAAGCGGTCCGGTAAAGTGGCTCAGACCCGCGACGGAGGAGAAGATACGCGAACTTGCTGAAAAGGGAGTTAAGGAGCTCCTCGTCGTGCCGATAAGTTTCGTCTCAGACCATATAGAAACGCTCTATGAAATTGATATATTATATAAACGGCTGGCGGAAGGACTGGGGATCAGGCTTGTGCGTGCCGACTCCCTGAATGTGCACCCCCTCTTTATTCGAGCATTGAGCGATATGGTATTGAAACGCGCCCGCGAGGCGGGTTGGTCCCCATAGATAGGATCGGGAAAATGTAAGGGTCAGGAACACACACCGGCAGGGCCCGGAGCACAAACCTTCGGGCAGGAAAGGAGGAGACATTGACGGAACAGGAGATCATCGAACTTCTCAAAAAGGAGAGCGAAGAGTTCAAGAAACTCGACGAAGAGCACCGGAACCTTAAGAACACCCTCGTCGAAATCGACAGGAAGGTCTATCTCACCACCGAAGAAGAGGTCGAGAGGAAGAAGCTCCAAAAACTGAAACTCATCAAGAAAGACCGGATGGCGGAACTGATCCGCGAGTATAGAAAAGGCCGCTCGAACTGAGCAGGGGGCTGGAGAAGCGGAGAAACGGGGATCGCTTCCGTGCTTCGCTTCTCCCCCTCTCCGCGTCATTCTGTTCTCATTCTGAGAAAAGGAAAAGGGGGTAGTATTTTTGTGAGAAGCAAACTGATAAAGGAAGGTCTCGAACGGGTCCCTCACAGGGCGCTGCTGTACGCCACAGGCCTGCCCAAGGGCGAAATGAGGAAGCCCTTCATCGGCGTCGCAACGAGTTTTACCGACATCATTCCCGGCCATATCGGGATGAAGGATCTCGAGCGGTTCATAGAAAAGGGTGTCCACACCGGCGGCGGCTATCCCTTCTTTTTCGGCATCCCCGGGATCTGCGACGGCATCGCCATGGGTCACTCGGGAATGCATTATTCCCTGCCGTCGCGGGAGCTGATCGCAGACATGGTCGAGACCGTTGCGCAGGCGCACCAGCTGGACGGGCTTGTGCTCCTCACCAATTGCGACAAGATCACGCCGGGCATGCTCATGGCAGCGGCGAGAATCAATATACCCTCCATCGTCGTCACCGCAGGCCCGATGCTTTCCGGCCATTATAAAAACAGGAGACTCAACCTCACGAGCGATACCTTTGAGGCAGTCGGCAAGTACAAGAAAGGCCTGATCAAGGATGACGAACTCCAGGCGCTCGAGATGTGCGCCTGCCCCGGAGCCGGTTCATGCCAGGGCATGTATACGGCGAACACAATGGCTTGTGTTACCGAGGCGATCGGCATGAGCCTGCCGAAATGTGCGACGGAACTCGCGGTCTCCGCCAACAAGCGGAGAATCGCCTTCGAAAGCGGAAAACGGGTGGTGGAACTCGTCACAAAGAACGTGACGCCGAGGAAAATCATGACCAGGAAGGCCTTTGAGAACGCGATCATGGTCGATCTGGCCCTCGGCGGTTCCACGAACACCGCCCTCCATATTCCCGCCATCGCCCATGACGCCGGCATTGACCTGCCGTTGGAGACCTTCGACAGCATAGGCAGGATCACCCCTCACATCGCGAATATGATCCCCGGCGGACAGCACTACATGGAGGACCTCGATCACGCGGGGGGAATCCCTGCGGTCCTGAAGAGGCTCAGGGAGAACCTCAACGATACCATGACGGTGAGCGGCAAACGCATCTTCCAGATTGCCGACGACGCGGTCGTCTTCGATGAGGACGTCATTAGGCCCCTCAACAACGCCTACCATAAGCAGGGTGGCATCGCGGTCCTCCGCGGAAACCTCGCGCCGGACGGCGCGGTAGTAAAGCAGTCGGCGGTATCGAAGGGCATGATGAAGTTCGAAGGAACCGCAAAGGTCTACGATTCCGAGGAGGCCGGCATGAAAGCGATCCTCCAGGGCGATATTACCTCAGGGGATGTGGTCGTCATCCGCTACGAGGGCCCGAAGGGAGGGCCCGGCATGAGGGAAATGCTCTCGCCCACCGCGGCGATTGCGGGCATGGGACTTTCCGAATCGGTTGCGCTGATCACCGACGGCAGATTTTCAGGCGGCACGCGGGGGCCCTGCATCGGCCACGTATCTCCCGAGGCGATGGAAGGCGGACCGATCGCCGTAATCAGGGACGGAGACAGGATACGAATCGATATCACGAAGAGGACTATAGCCCTGCTCGTTGCCGATGAGGAGATCAGGAACAGGCTCGCCCGGTGGAAAGCACCAAAGCCGAAAATCACGAAAGGTTACCTCGCGCGGTACTCCCGTTTTGTCAGTTCTGCCGGGAAAGGCGCGATCATGGAGTAACGCCTGCGTCGAAAGGCAGGGGAAAGTCTGGAGGGCGGTCTGTTTTTTTCACAAACAGACCGCCCTCTTTCCTATCTTGTTCGCAGGGCCATGAGTGCCTTCGAAGTCTTTTGATTTCGACATGATTTCACCGGATGCCATGATGAAATTCTTACTGCTTGGTTGCATAGTTATACGCACGTCAAGAATTTCATCATGGCATGAATACGGTGTCGTCCGCCTCGGCGGATTCGCCGTGGAGAACTGCAAAAGACTTTTCAGTTACCCACGGCCCCGCGAAATCCCTCAATCGTGCGATTTTCTCGTTCTGTAAGCCAAATGTGGTGAGAAGCCTTGTATTGCGATACCTTGAAAAGTTGCCGTCCACCGCTGATTCCTCACTGC
>DATJWU010000160.1:0-3269 GCA_035501055.1 Thermodesulfovibrionales bacterium | reverse complement strand
GCTTATTTCTCGATCCCCTCGAGAAGCGCATCGAGCAGTCCCTCTTCGCTCACCTTCTTCACCACCTTGCCCTTCTTGAACAGGATCCCGAAGCCCTTTCCCCCGGCGATTCCGATGTCAGCCTCCTTCGCCTCGCCGGGGCCGTTCACCACGCAGCCCATCACCGCCACCGTCACCGGTCTGTCTACATTTCTCAGACGGTCCTCCACTTTCTCCGCCAGTCCCCTGATATCGATTTCGCACCTGCCGCAGGTCGGGCAGGAGACGATGTTCGCTCCCTTCTCTCTCAGTCCCAGGGATTTCAGGATCTCATAGCCGACCCTGACCTCCTCGACGGGATCGGCTGACAGGGAGACTCTCAGCGTATCTCCGATGCCCTCGGAGAGAAGAATCCCGAGCCCTACCGAACTCTTTATCATTCCGGTGAACAACGGCCCCGCTTCAGAGATGCCGATGTGAAGGGGATACCTGAACCTTCGGGAAAAAAGACGATACGCATCAACGGTAGTGGGCACATTCGACGCCTTGAGCGAGACCTTGATGTCCCTGAACGCCAACCCTTCAAGGATCGCGATATGTTCCGCCGCACTTTCGACGAGGGCCTCGGCAGAGGGGTGGCCGTATTTCGCGAGAATCCCCTTCGACAGAGATCCGGCGTTGACGCCGATTCTTATCGGAATGCCCCTGTCCGCAGCGGCAGTGACGACTTCGGCGACCTTCCATTTCGCCCCGATATTGCCGGGATTGATCCTCAACCCGTCGACTCCCTGTCGCACCGCCTCAAGCGCGAGCCGCCAGTCAAAGTGTATATCCGCGATCACAGGGATCCCCGCGGCCTTCCGGATCTTCCCGAGTTCCCCTGCGGCCTCCCCGTCGGGCACCGCAATCCTGATAATTTCGCAGCCCTCCCTTGCGAGGGCCTTGATCTGCCTGACCGTTGCCTTCGCATCCCTCGTGTCGGTCTTTGTCATTGACTGGACCGATATCGGGTTCCTCCCGCCGATCGCAACATTGCCGACATGCACAACCTTCGTCTTTTTCCGCTTTACCATCTCAGATCCTTTCCTTATCCCGTTACTCATCCCATTGAATCAGAACCACGAAGCCAGAACCTTACAATCGCAAAACTTTCCCGCTCGGTAAGGCAGGCGTGGTGAGAAGTCTTGCATCGTTCGCCCCAGCGAATCCGCCGCAGGAGGACGATACCTGAACAGGTTGCCGACCACAGTTATTTCCTCAATGCGGGACATCACTTTCGGTAAAAGGTCGCGACAACTCACCTTTGGAATCTCATCTCATGTGCAAGGCTTCGATCCATGGCTGCCTTACCTCTATTATCATTCTTGAGATACTGTTCCCTCAACCTCCCACCCTTTTCTTCTCACGGTACGCCCTGACCGCTTCGGCATGCTCGCCAAGGGTTACCGAAAAATTATGAGTGCCGTTGTTATTCGAAACAAAGAAGAGATACGGTACCTTCGCGGGGTTCAGGACCGCCTCGATAGACTTGAGGCCGGGGGACGCGATGGGCCCGGGGGGTAATCCCATGGTTACGTACGTGTTGTAGGGTGTCTTTCTAAGCAGGTCCTTTCTTGTGATCTTCTCGTCCGAGGCCTTAATTCCGTAAACCGCGGTGGGGTCGGCCTGGAGGAGCATGTTCTTCCCGAGTCTGTTGAAGTACACCGCCGCGATGATCGGTCTTTCGGAATCGGCAACCGCCTCTTTCTCCACAATGGACGCCATGGTAAGCATCTCCTTTTCAGAGATGTCCCGATCGAGCATTCGTGCCATCATGTCCTCATCGTAGGACTCCCTCAACCTGTTCACCATCATGATCAGAACCTCCTTCATCCCAAGCCCTTTCGGAAACCGGTAGGTGTCCGGAAACAGGTACCCTTCGAGGGTCGGTGCGTCTACGTCGAGAGAGTCGAGGAATCCCTTGTCCGCGCAGAGTTCCTGAAATTCCGCAGCGTCAAAGAGAGGAACTGCGGCAAACTTCCCGGTGATCTCTCTCAGCGAATCACCCGGCACAATGGTTATTTCGTACTCAATGATCTTTCCTGCCCTGATGGCATTGAATATCTGCAAAGGACTCATCGTCCCCCAAAGCGGGTAGTAGCCCGCCTTTATCTTGCGGTCCACGCCCGTAACTCTCCCGAGCAGATGGAATACCCACTTGTCCCGCACCATGCCTTTCGCCGCGAGGGCGTCGACGACCTGCCGGTATGTGGCGCCCCGCGGGATCTCGAACTCTATCGCCTGGTTGCCGAAGGGAAGGGGGATCATGAGCTCCACGGCGGAATAGACCACAAGGAGCGCCACGAGGGACAGTGAGATGATGAGTATATTCTTTTTCATGCCGGATGACTCATGGGATTCTTTTTCCTGACCGGGATAGGGCACCTTTGCGTTCCCGGAAGACTCTGGGTATTTCTTTTACAATGCCAAAAAAATGGGGAAATGTAAAGAGAACCATCCGGCTTCGCGATTCAACGGATTAAGAGATTTCGCCACGGAGGGCAATGGGCGAGGGGCACCAGGCAATTGGCAAAGGACTGTTTCGCCTATGGCCAATAGCCTATTGCCCGGTCTTTGTCGTAGCGGCTGCT
Organism: Thermodesulfovibrionales bacterium; assembly: GCA_035501055.1. Taxonomy (GTDB): domain Bacteria; phylum Nitrospirota; class Thermodesulfovibrionia; order Thermodesulfovibrionales; family UBA9159; genus DATJWU01. The sequence continues at coordinate 660 of DATJWU010000160.1, read as the reverse complement.
ACAACAGTTTGCTCTCGTCCATCCGCTTCATGAGGTTATCGATGAAGGGATTGATTGCCGCCTCCCGTGAGCCTTCGACCTTCACCGACGAGAGACACGACCAGACGAGCTTTTCGCTGCTCACCTCATAGATATTGGTGACGAGCGTAAAAGTTTCCGAATCATAGGCAGTACCGGAAATCGGGACAAAAACAGACCCGCCGGAATAGAAGCCATAGTATCCTGAGTCGTAGTAGTTCGTAGGCACCACATAGACCCCGCCGGGAATGAGTTGCTCGGCCTCTTCTCTGCTCACCACCCGCGCAACCAGAACGCTCGTAATACCAAGTTCCCTGACTTTCGCCGCGATCGCTTCACGCCCGAGCTTCGTGCTGGACTCGGAAAAGACCTTGTTGGCCGGTGTTGCTTCTATACCCCGCGAGACAAGGCGCTCCGAAAGGACATTCTCGAAATGTTTTTGCATGAAATCAAGTTCCGCAACGACCATCACAAAGACCTTCTGAAGCCGCTGGGCCCTCGCTTCATCCTTCCATACGTTCACGGTCTTGATTGAGGCACAGGAAGTCAATGCCACGGTCAGCACGAGGGTGATGGAGACACTTGTCATTGCGAGCCTGCGGCGAAGCAATCTCGTCGTAGCCCGTGGATTGCCGCGTCGCT